>CAKSGP010000274.1 GCA_934454745.1 uncultured Clostridia bacterium | reverse complement strand
TGCACAGGTGGAGCAAAGCTTATGGTTCAATACCATCACACGCTTCTAGTTCTACGAGAATAGGAATATGGCAAGTTTGAATTAAATACACGAGGTTATCTGTCAAACCTCTTAATGAAAAAACACGCCAATCTAACTATGACGTTAAATGTCTACTAATAGTGGGCTTCCGCTCGGCGAAAATAGAGAATTGAAGGAACTCGTAAAATAAAATGTGTCATAACGGGAACGACTCCTTCACTGTAAAACTCGCACGAAACACGAAAGGAGCACTAAGACCACAGGTGGGGCAAGACCAGAATAAAAATCTTGGACTTCTTCTTCTCTATCTATACTGCAAACACGGGGCAAATGGCGGGCAGGATAGAGTAAAGAGTACAGCATGATACAGAAACATGCGGTCAATGTGATGCTCTTTCCGGAGTGACATATCCTTGTAGCGGGCAACAGACAAGAAATTTGACCAAATGACAGGAAATAGCAATCGATATTTAATTAGTCGGACGCAGCTATTGACGAGATTGTTCGCTGTTTCGCTCTGATTGAAAACATTAAATCATAGCATACTCATGAAAGTACTTCATATCTGTAATGGCTTTGTTGAAAGTAAGGTGCATGTTAACCTTGTAAAAACACTTGACAGTTTTGGGATTAATCAAATTGTGTATTGCCCGGTTCGTGAGAGGTCGCTCATCGGAAAAAATCAGTTTTTGGGCTATTCTATAGAATTTGTCTATAGCTATTGTATAAAATCATGGTATAAGTATGTGTTTCATTATAAGGCATATAAGCTATATCAAGATTTAAAAAGGAATGTAGATCTAAATTCAATAAATATTATTCATGCACATACACTCTTTTCCGATGGTGTTTTGGCATATAAAACAAAAAAAGAGTTTGGTGTTCCATATGTTGTAGCTGTACGGAATACTGACGTAAATGGTTTCGTTCACTTAATGAAACATTGCCATCCCATGGGCCGAGAAATCTTATTAAATGCAGAAAAGGTGTTTTTCATTTCTCCGGCCCTAAAGAAGACCTTTGAGCAGTCCTCATTTGTGAAGCCTATACTTAATAGAGTGAAAGAAAAGTTTGTGCTATCGCCAAATGGCATTGATAATTACTGGCATGACCATATCTCTCATGAAGAGCATAAGGGGCATAACATTCTATATATAGGTAATTTCTCTGCTAATAAAAATGTTGGGAGATTAGTTAATGCTATTATCAAACTTCGAAAGGAAGTTTTTTTCAGTGACATAAAATTATTCGTTATTGGTGGTGCCACGGACTGCAAGAATAGAAATAAAACTCAATCTATTATCAATTCAAACCCCATGTTTATTAAGGCATACGGAAAGATTTTCGATAAAGACAAACTGGCAGAAGTAATGCATTCTTGTTCAGTCTTTGCCATGCCAAGTATACATGAGACATTCGGTCTAGTCTACTTAGAGGCACTAAGTCAGAATCTGCCTGTTCTTTATACTAAGGGCCAAGGGATAGATGGCTTGTTTGACAATACTGTTGGCGTCGGTGTGAATCCTAAGTCCGTAGATGATATATCTTCGAGTTTAAGAGAGTTGCTTCTTCATCATGACAGGTATGGTAATCAGCATGTTAATTTCGCTCTTTTCGATTGGAAAATAATAGCTCAAAACTATGCAAAGTATTATGATGAGATTTTAACCCAATACGCATCCACTCTCCCAAAGCAATATTAGTACTCAATCCATGACACAATTTATACACATTTACTTAGAGACTGTCGGGAAATGCCTGAAAAGATTTCGACTTTCCTAACAAGTTGATTGATAGAGTGATATAAATATCGCAACTTTGAAAAATGGAAGAAAACGCCCCCAAACACCGTCGAAAGTGAGAAATTGGGGGAGGCGCATAATTAATCTGCGTGCCAAAAGTGCGAAATTTTTCTGAAATAGCGCCAAACATTGCGTTTCCGAAGTTCAATTTTCACGAGCGCTACTATTCAACTTTCGAAAAGAGAGAATTGGGCAAAATAATGAAGTTGCTTCCTCTCCGCGAGATGGCGGAGGACTTCGGTCTGATAAGGAAAAGCATGAAGCCAAAACTGGGACACAAGTCGTTCTTCACGCTTGAAGGGAAAGTGGCCCTGTAGTTTCTGAAGATGCACAAGAAAGTGTTTGGGGGCAAAGCGAAAAAGGTCGGAGGCGATATGGGCTACGCGTGAATACGAAAACAGGAACTACTGCGAGGTGAACGGAATACAGACATCATTCGTGAAGCTTGACCGTTCGTTCGGTGAGAAGAAAGAGGGGAAAGAAATCCTGTACATCTTCTTCGGCATCCACACGGCAAACGTGGTGCAGTTGGCTGACAGGATAGAACAGAGGGCGCGTTTGGCGGCTGCCTGACACTGAAACTTGCAGTCAATGCGGAGCACTTGCAGGGAAACTGTATCCTTGCATGAAAAACAGACAAAAAATCAGGCCGAAACGACCGGAAAAGATATAAAATTGAAATTTTAATGAGTCGGACGCAGAAATTGAAGGGATTGGCCGCTGCTTCGCTCATATTGAAAACATTAAACGACAATCCCTAATTGATTAATAATAACAGCAATGATTAACGTTGGAATTATTGGATGTGGCTTCGTTGGTGGAGCCTTGAAGGATTGGTTGGAACACAACAATC
>CAKSGP010000273.1 GCA_934454745.1 uncultured Clostridia bacterium | reverse complement strand
CATTTCAGCTAATACAGGGCTAAAAACTCCTAATTTCATATCTTTTTCTCCTTTCATCATAAGCTAAAAACAAACCAAGCAAAATGACCGTTATACAGTCATTTTGCTTGTATTTTAATTATAATCCCAAACTCTTAAGGTACTCTCTGCTCATTTTTGCAGCTTCAAGAGGATCTCTGTCAGGTGACGAATCCTGCTCAACGATTACACACTCAACACCTGCATCTTCCGCAGCACCAAGTATACTCTCCCAATCCTGAATACCATAGCCAATAGGAGTAAACTTGAAACCTGCTTCCTCTCTGCTATTTGACTTTTGTTCGTTTCCGTCCTTGTCTATCAAGGCGTATACAGGACCGCCGCCAAGCTTTTCACAAACGAAGTCCTTAAGATGAAGTACATCTATACGACCGCTGTACTTTCTTACGTAGTCTGACGGATTTACACCTGCATAGTGTACCCAACAGGTGTCAATCTCAGGCATAAGAAGATCAGCCGGGATTGTGCTGTAAAGCTTATCAAGCACATATTCACCATCAATCTTTTGGATTTCAAAATCGTGATTGTGATACATAAGCTGAAGTCCTGAAGCTTTAAGAAGCTCAGCAAGCTTTGTAAATTTCTCTATAGAAGCATCCCAGTTATTCTGAAAATTCTCTATTTCATACCATGGTATTGCAACATACTTTGCACCAATTGTTTTGATATATTCAACTGCACCCTGCGGATCCTCATCAAATAAATCAGGTGCCTGATGAACAGATACACATTCAAGATCGTATTTGTCAAGAATTGCTCTTACCTCATCAGCAGTTTTACCAAAATAGCCTGCAAACTCAACGCAGTCATATCCCATTTCTTTAACAGTCTTTAAGGTTGCGTCCATATCCTTTTCCATAGCATCACGCAAGCTGTATAACTGAATACCTACTCTAAATTTTTTCATAAAATCACCTATAAAGTTTATATTTCCGGTATCTCTACTTCAATTTCTTTGCCAAGCTTGCTTGACTTAACAATACCATCGATAATAGCCTGGTTAATGATAATCTGCTCTGACGGGATCGGAGCCTCGCCGCCTGTCTTAACAGCATCAAGGAATGATCTCAGCTTGTAGTAGAAGCGATCGTGCTCACGAGGCGGAAGCATCGGGAACTCTGTACAGATATCCTTACCTGCAACTCTTTGATAAAGCTTAAGGTCACCGCCGATTGTACCGTTCCAACACTCTGTTGATGGAATTCTAAGGCTTCCCTTTGTACCCATAATGATTGTATCTCCAGGTGTATCAAGGTGCATTGCCCAAGCAATTCTGAAGTCAAGAATTATACCGCCCTCAAGACGTACAAAACCTGCCGCAAAATCCTCAACACCGAATACGTCAGCGTACTCTGCAGGATAAGTTGTGCTTGTACCGTCAGCTGTCCAGTATTCCGGATCTTTACCGAAGAAATCTGATGTATAGCCTGATATAGTAAGAGGTTTCGGATAACCGATAGCATTAAGAACCATATCAAGTGAGTAACATCCGATATCGCCCATTGCGCCGATAACACCTGTATCTTCTCTGATAAATGTTGTGCCATACGGTGCAGGAATACCACGCCTTCTTCCGCCACCCGTCTGGATGTAGTATATCTTACCAAGTGCACCTGACTGAACGATATCCTTAACCATCTTCATATTATCGTCAAATCTCGGCTGGAAACCTATTGAAAGAATCTTACCGCTTGCCTTTTCAGCCTTACGGATTGCGATAGCCTCATCAAGTGTAACACACATGGGCTTCTCAAGAAGTACGTGAATACCATGCTCAAGAGCATATATAGCACACTCTGCATGTGTTTTGTTGTATGTACAAATTGTCACAGCATCAACACCGCCTGCATCGATAAGCTCTTTATGGCTGGGGTATATCTTGATGTTTGAAGGATCTACACCATTATCCTTAAAGAACTTCTCAGCCTTACCCGGAATAAGGTCAGCAGCAGAAACGATTTCAGCATCAGGCATTTCCAATAGCCCTGCTAAATGAGACTCTGCAATCCTGTACCTATTATACCTATTTTTATTTTCTTGGAAGCATCAACTACTTCCTCTGTCTGGTCAAACTTAAAAGCGTCCAAACCCTTATTAGCCATAATAATCTCTCCTTTGCTATTGATTTTTTTGATTTATTATGTTATACTTGAAGTATAAACCAAATACGTACTTTTTTCAATATTAAAATTGACATAAACTTGTACGATTTTGACTTTTTGAGGTAATAAATATGTTTGAACAGATTATTCAATATAAACCCCAATCACCGGTTAACGCATCAGGTAATGAATTACCGCCTAAATCTAAATCAAAGATTGGTTTGGTTTCCGACACTCATTTACATAAGGAATATGAATTTCTTTATGTGACAAGCGGCGTTTTAAGATGTGTGACACCTGATTGTGAAGTCTATGCAAAAAACGGTGAGGTGCTTTTTATTAATTCATACGTTCCCCACCAGACATTTAACGAAACGGACTGTACATACACGAAATTGCTTCAGTTCAATTCACCTATTGTTTTTGATTCGTCCTTTCGTTACATAACACGGTTTCTCAATTCCTGTGATATACCTGTATATATTTTTAAACCTGATTCAGAATACTATGATGAAATAATAAAATGCATAGATGTAATT
>CAKSGP010000272.1 GCA_934454745.1 uncultured Clostridia bacterium | reverse complement strand
ACGCATGGAGATATGAGGAGCGTGTACGGGAATTGGGTATTCCGTTTAAGCTTAATACTATGGTACTTGATATTACCGAGGATAAGGTAATTACGGCAACCAATCCGACGGACGGAATATTTACGATACAGGCAAAGTCGATAATACTTGCAATGGGCTGCCGTGAGCGTTCAAGAGGTGCTTTAAATATCGCAGGAACTCGTCCGGCAGGTGTGTACAGCGCGGGAACGGCTCAAAAGCTTGTCAATATGAAAGGCTTTATGCCCGGCAAAAAGGTCGTTATATTGGGATCGGGTGATATAGGTCTTATCATGGCAAGAAGAATGTCGCTTGAGGGTGCGGAAGTAAAAGCAGTGTGCGAGCTTATGCCGTATTCGGGCGGTCTTGCTAGAAATATAGAGCAGTGCCTGCATGATTTTAATATCCCTCTGCTTTTAAGCCATACGGTTGTCAAGATACACGGAAAAAAACGCGTTGAGGGAGTAACAATAGCAAAGGTTGATGAAAATGGCAAGCCGATTAAAGAAACAATGCAGTTTATAGAATGTGATACACTGTTATTATCAGTAGGACTTATCCCGGAAAATGAGCTTACAAAGTCAGTCGGAATAACTCTTAACAGAATTACAAACGGAGCTGATGTAACCCAAAGCAGAGAAACATCAATACCGGGAGTCTTTGCTTGCGGAAACGTTCTGCACGTTCATGACCTTGTGGACTACGTTTCGGAGGAGGCGGAAATTGCCGGAAAGAATGCCGCTCTTTACATAAAAGGTGAATTGAAAAACGAAGTTGATATTCCAATTGAGCCTGACGGAAAAGTAAGATATACCGTACCGCAGAGAATAACGGAGAAAAAAGACACGAAGGTGTTTTTCAGAGTTGCGAATGTATATGAGAATGCGACAATAAAAGTATATAATGGTGATGCGGTTATATTAAAAACGAAAAAACCAAAGGTTGCGCCGGGTGAAATGCAGTGCATAACGCTGAAGGCACAGCAGCTTGAAAATGTAGAAAGATTAAACATCGGATTGGAGGTTGTTTAATATGGCAATAAGAGAATTAACCTGTATTATATGCCCCAAGGGCTGTGCACTTAAAGCGGAGCTTGATGAAAATGGCAAGGTTTTAGGAGTGACGGGCAATACCTGCAAACGTGGTGCGGAGTATGCTGAAAACGAATGTACAAACCCCATGCGTACCGTTACATCGACAATGCGATGCTCAGATGGAAGTGTTATTCCGGTAAAGACAGTTACGCCGATTTCAAAAGCGGATATTTATGAATGTATGAATATAATAAATGAGAGTGTTGTAACACTGCCTGTCCGCATAGGTGATATTGTAATTGCTGATGTTTTCGGCAGTAATATTGCCGTAACCGAGAATAGATTATAAATCGAAATGGGGTGAAATGAAAAATGTATAACGTTCTTGCTGAATATCATGTAAATATGATATTCAGAATGTTAGTAAGCTGTCTGTGCGGTATGATAATAGGCTTTGAACGCGAAAACCGCGCAAAGGAGGCAGGAATAAGAACGCATTGCATTGTAGCTTGTGCATCTGCAATGATGATGATAATATCAAAATACGGATTTGAGGATTTAATACAAGCATATACTTCGGCAGACGTAAGGCTTGACCCGTCAAGAATGGCACAGGGTATTGTAACTGGCGTCGGCTTTTTGGGCGCCGGAACAATATATGTTCAGAGAAGCAACATACGGGGGCTCACCACTGCGGCGGGACTGTGGGCAACCTGCGGAATAGGAATGGCGATAGGCGGAGGAATGTATGTGATTGGTTTTTCTGCAACACTTATTATTCTTGCTACACAGATTGTTCTGCACAGCAGCGGAAAATTTATGACTTCGCACAAAAGCAAGTATATAAAGATATACGGAATAGAAACGCCCGATTTTCAGCAGCAGACCACCGAGCTGTTAAATGAGATGCACGTTAAGGTGAACGAGGTGGCTGTGGCAAGACATTCCGATGGCTTGTACGATTACACATTTTACTGCGATATGCCCGGAAATATTGTGGAGGAGGAAATTATAAAGCTGTTTGAAAATAAATGCACTATTGATACAACGAGATAATATATAATACAGAAAAGTCGATTTGTTATATTTAGGGTAGATCCCTGATTTTGGAGTTTACACAAAATCAGGGATCTATCGATAATACAGCATTTGTTGGTATTTTTTATATTCAAAATCAGATATTTATATAATATATGTATCTCTTATTTTTCCGTTTGAGTCAGTCACGGTTATATTTATTTTACCGTTTCTGTTAAACTCAATGCCTGCACCGGCAAAATATTTCTCATATTCTAGTTCAGATAAAACTGCAATCGGGCAAGGCTGACCTCTGTAATCTCTGTCATCTTTGGGATTGCCTATTGATATTTTATGCATGTGACCGGATATGATTATGTCCGGGCTTATGTCACCGCAAAGCAGTTGAGTCCACTTATTATAAATGTCGTTTTCAATATCAAAGGGTTTTTTGTCTTTCCAGATAAAAGGATTGTGTACAATTACGGCACGACAAAATTTATTTTTATCCAAATATTCTGCACTTTTTATAACTTGTTCGAGAAATTCTGTTTCCTCTTCCCTATATGAGTGGCAACAAATTGTATTTCCATATTCTGCGTTATCATCTGCTT
>CAKSGP010000271.1 GCA_934454745.1 uncultured Clostridia bacterium | reverse complement strand
TGATGGTGCTGTTCCATACTGAAATCTGACAATCAACCGTATCATCTAAGGTGTTGAGAAAAGTGCAGTAGTTTTCAAGCATATCATTCTGCTGCACCTCATCGCCCATATTGTAGTTTATGTCATCGATTGTGTACACCTTTGAATATATGTGCTCGGAGAGAAGCCATATATCATTATCAAGTATTTTCTTGTAAGGTATGGTCTCTGACACGGTACGAGAAATTTTAAGCTTTTTCTTACCGCCTGACTGCTCTTTTTCTTTTTTTGCTTTAGCCTTTTTTATAGCATTGCGTTCATTGATACGAGCCTTGTCTCGTTCTTTGGCGTTTTGGGGTTCGTATTCCGGAGAATGTCTTTTTCTATTTGATTTATGTAATAATGCTATTGCAGCTGTACCTGCTATCGCAAGTGCAAAAGCAGTTATAATGTTCGTATTATCAAAAAATCCAGCGCTGACCTTGTCATTGGAAACAGATGTGGAATATCTTTCGGAAGCGGTCACGGAAGTTGTGCCGATTACTGTTGTTTCAGCCGGAAGTGTTTCAATGACTGTATTGGTCGTTTCAGATTCGGATATTACTTCGGAAATTAACGTTTCAGCAGCAAGGGTTTCTGCTGAGGTTTCGCTTGTAAATTCTTGTGTGCTAACAGTAACTTCATTATTTTCTTCTGATAATGCGGATACGCTGCTTGACACATCAGAAAATGAAGTTATAAATTCGGAAGTAGGGGTAGTTGCAATAATTTCAGGACTATCCATTATTTTGACCTCTTTCCTTTTAATCTTTTCAGCTCTTCCGAACGTTCATTGGATAACTCAGAATATTCAATATCTATGAGAGTTTCATGCAGTTTGACTTCAGAAGGCTTAAATTTTAGTTTTCTCTTTTGAGATTCTACATAGTATCTTATAGCCTTTTTGCCGATAACTTCGATGGGCATATCGTTGTAATTAAACCAACCGATGGCGGCAAGAGGAACAACTTCAATTAAAATGATCCATCCAACAGTATCCTGCGTGAAAAATTTACTTCCGAATATTCCTGTGGGTATGGCCAGAGCCAATATTCCTGCACCGCATATAAGCTGCCGTACTGTTAATCCGAAGAAAAATTTTTCTTTAAATGAGGTTATTTCCGCAGGAATTTTTCGTTTCATTACACCCATATGTGTCCCTCCATTAAGCTCCAAACATTCGTTTGGTCAAATCGCCGGATTTTTTTACAGTTATACATAGTACGGCAAGGCTTAGGACAGGTGATAAGAACCTAAACATAATTCCAAATGCGCCTACGCCTGCTATTTTTTCTGATAAATCACTTACAATAAATTTGTCTGCAAATTTAACATATACGGTAAAGATCGCTCCAATGACAGTTGTCTGTAAGCAGACAGCTGAATAGGATTTTATAAACGCAATTCCTGTGGATCGGGCCGTTGAGTTGCATAAAGTAGATATTGCAATAGGGCCTATTGCCTGATGTATTCCAATTTCAAATACTATTCCCATTATTTCTATGGTAAGCATAATAAGCAGAGCGGAGACTACAAGAGTCACTATCAATAAGACGATACACGAAAAGATATATCCTTCACCTAATAATCCTTTGTTCGGTTCAATAGCTGCTTCTGTGATGTTACCTATGCTTCCGCTTATTTTTGAAAAACCATCATCAATACTTACCACACCAAGGCCCTTAAAAAGGTCATAAATGCTGCCTATAATATTTGAAGAGTTTTCTATTATAATTTTGGCGAATAGCAATTTTATCCATAATCGTATAGCATCTTCAATGCGTTCAAATCTGAATTCAGATATCATTGAGATCATTTCCATTGCAAGAAAAAGTCCTGCAAGAGAAAGAGCAGCAGATTCTATTCCGGTTGTAACAATATTGGCATCATATATATTGTTACTAAGTATGTTGAGAATAATTGCCTTGAAGCTGTTAATGATAGAACTTATCAAATCAGCATATGCTAAGGCATTATCTTTAAATATTTCCATAAATTCACCTCGCAACCAACTTATAGCGCAGGCAAGATATTTTGCCTGCGCCGAGAGTAGGGATTCATCAGAACGATACCGATGCGCCAATAGCTGCTACGATAGCACCGCCGATCATGCACTGCATACCACGTGTTTTACCGGTTTGATCGTCGTCCTTAAAGCCGATTCCAAGCTGAATGCCGCCGACAACGACTAACAGCGCACCAAGACGGGGGATCCATGTTTTGAGCAAGCCGATGATCGTATTGATGGTTCCTTCTGCTCCTCCGCCTTCTGCAAATACGGTTACAGCCATGAGAGATAACGCAAGAGGCAAAGTTACAAGAATTTTGCCAGCCCTCTTGGTCATAAGCTTTCCCACACAGTTAGTAGCCTTAACCATTGCTTTTGCTCCTGCTGTTGTTGCAGCATCTTCAAGCTTTTCAATTCTGTTCATTTTGAACACCCTCCTAAAATTTTTATATCATTCGGTTTCCCGATGATATGCTAAATAAAAAATGGAGCTAAACGATATATCACTATACCGTTTAGCTCCATCAGCTGTTCCATATCCCCATTCGGATATGCCTATTAAATTTTATTAGCTGTTATCATCTTGCTTTTTAATGTGATTTTTTGCTCTGCGATTTCGAGATATTTCTCGCCGTTTTTGCTGCGCTTTCTGATAATT
>CAKSGP010000270.1 GCA_934454745.1 uncultured Clostridia bacterium | reverse complement strand
GCAGAGGACAAGGCAATGAAAATCCTTGAGCGAATAGGTATGTCAGACAAGGCAAATGCCTATCCGTCACAGCTTTCAGGCGGTCAGAAGCAAAGAGTTGCAATAGGCAGAGCTTTGGCAATGGACCCTGAAATAATCCTGTTCGATGAGCCGACCTCCGCCCTTGACCCTGAAATGGTAGGTGAGGTTTTAGAGGTTATGAAGGAGCTTGCAAAGAGTGGAATTACTATGGTTTGCGTAACGCATGAAATGGGATTTGCACGTGAAGTAGCATCAAATGTGGTATTTTTTGATAACGGCGTTGTTGCCGAACACGGCACACCCCAGGAGGTCTTATCTAACCCTAAAAATGAGCGTTTGCAAAGCTTTTTGGCAAAGGTACTTGTTTAAGAAAATAATACAGAATATCTAAAAAAGAAATTTTCAGAACTTGAAAATTTCTTTTTTTAGTTTTAACTTAAATTTAACATTAAAAATGTAAACTGTTATCAAAAGCGAGGTGAAACTAATGGCAATAGAAGTGTTTAACAGATATGAGCATAAGTATATACTGGACAAAGAAACCTTTAATAAAGGCTTAAAAATAATGGATTACCATATGAAATTGGATTCCTATAATGTTAATCACACTCCATATACAATTTCAAATATATATTTTGACACACCTTTTTAGAAGCCTTTGAACTACACTCGAAACTCACCACTCGGAGTACCCACGTACGCCGTCGGGCAAGGTAAAATGCGGATTTTCCGCATTTTACTTCGTTTCGTGCGTTCTGCATCTAAGCCCATTCAGCCTCAAAAGAGCTGTTGCTTAACAAAATAGCCCCTTTGATAATGGTTATAGATTTTTCGCTTTTCTAAAGGTAAATATTTTCATAATAACAAATGTAACCGGTACACCAATAACTGCGGCGGCAACGTATGCCCATATATCAGGCGACAGCGGGAAAAGCTGTGTATATACAAAAACAAGCACTGTCTGTATTATGAAATTCGGAATATATGAAATAAAATATTTAATATACCGCAGTATGCTTAAATGCTCCTTAAATGTTATAAAGCTGTTTAAGAGATATGATACTATATTTGCCGTAACATATCCGGGTAAAAAGGCGAGGACTGTATCGGGTATAAACAGGCGGTATATTGCCGAGAATACCACATTAAACAGTGTACAGGCTATGCCTACACCAATAAATTTTATAAACTCCTTTGACAGAAAGGTTTTCTTAAACCTTTCCGCTCTTGTAGGTCGGTATTCGTCCCAGGGTGAAAGGGTATTTTTCCTCACGATATATGCACTGCTTGCTATATGTGCAAGGGGCGTATCCGAATAACTGTCAGAATAGAAGTTATCACATTCTGTTATATTGTATTCCTCATAAAGCCTTGACACCTTTTCTGAGCCCCAGCAGTTTTCACCCTCATATTTGCCTGTATGCTTATCCACCTTTGACGCAATAAGCCGTTTTATGCCAAGCCGACGGCATATAGGCTCCAGCAAAAATTCAGGAGATGCTGATATAATAATATCGCTTTGTTGCATCTGTTTTTTGTAATAATCAAGAATGTTCTTTTCGTGTGTATCCCAGAAATCCTCAAGAGCCAAATCAATATCGGGTATATACTGTAAAAATCTATACATTTTTTCTTTAAACTGAGTTTTTGTATAAATCCCGATTGAGTATAGGATAAATGCCCATACTGTAGGCAGAAGCGTTATAAAGGTCTTTTTATACCGCTTGGCACAATAGCCTATAAATGCGGCGGTGGAGTCGCCATCATAAATCGTCTTGTCAAAATCATATATATTCAATGTCCAAACTCCTTTTTAATTAATGAGTGCAACAGCATATGCGCTTATTCCCTCTTCTCTGCCTTCAAAGCCAAGCATTTCGGTTGTTGTGGCTTTTACATTAACACAGGATATATCGATTTTCATATCCTCTGCCATATTCTCACGCATTTTTTCAATATAAGGCATCAGCTTCGGCTTTTGTGCAGCAATTGTTATATCTGCATTGCCTATCATATAGCCTGCATTATGAAGTTTTTCTACAACCTTACGGAGAAGGATACGGCTGTCGATATTTAAAAACTCATCTGAAGTATCGGGAAAAAGTCTGCCTATATCGCCCATAGCCGCCGCACCTAAAAGTGCATCGCAGAGTGCGTGGATTGCAACGTCTGCATCCGAATGGCCCAAAAGTCCCATTGTATGCGGAACATCAACACCGCACAGAATACAACGTCTGCCCTCTGTCAGTTTATGCACGTCATATCCGAATCCGATTCTCATAGCATTATCTTTCCCTTCGTTTTAAAATTTCCTCTGCAACTGCAATATCCTCAGGAGTTGTGATTTTTATATTGTCATAGCGTCCCACTGTAAGATGTACGGTTTTACCGTAATATTCAAATATTGAACAATCGTCAGTGAAAAGTGCATTTTCCGATTGTGCTAACTTGTGGAGTGCAAGGATTTCCGTGGCTTTAAAGCATTGTGGCGTTTGTATATGGACTGTAAAGTTACGGTCAACAGTTGATATAATGTTGCCAAAATCATCTATCCTTTTTAATGTGTCCTTGACCTTTACACCCACTGCCGAGGCACCAAAATGCAGGGTGTCGGAAATAACATTTTCAATTTCCGTTTGAGATATAAGACAGCGTGCACCGTCATGAAT
>CAKSGP010000269.1 GCA_934454745.1 uncultured Clostridia bacterium | reverse complement strand
TATTTCATCGACTCCCATATACATTTTATCTAAGTGAAAACCCTCA
Organism: uncultured Clostridia bacterium; assembly: GCA_934454745.1. GTDB lineage: Bacteria > Bacillota > Clostridia > UBA1381 > UBA1381 > Ornithomonoglobus. The sequence goes on along the minus strand of CAKSGP010000269.1, from coordinate 2,650 downwards.
ACAACATACACACCGCCGTTATATCTTCCGGTTTTTACATAAACCGGCAAAATATCGCTTATCTCATCAATATCCCGTTGTATTGTTCTTACTGAGACGCCGAATTCCGTTGCCAAGTTCGGTATTATTTCATGGCGGCGTTGACAAAGTAACCTCATTAGCTTTAAACGTCTTTCGGCAGTCCCAATGAAAATCACCCCCTTTCGCAGATTTATCGAATAAAGCATATTATTGTTGTCAAAAATAGACTATTTTTATGCTTTTGGGAATAAAAATTTGGTTTATAAGCAAATTATATCATTAGAAAACTGATATAATTGTCATATTTTGTAGAATGGAAAATTTATTTTGTTTTTTTGTAACAATAAGAGGATTATTGTCATACAGTCTGTCGAAATGTTGCTCAGAGCAACAAAAAACAGCGGTCAGTTTTAACTGACCGCTGATAAACGATAAAGCATATTAGATTAATAATTAGGTTTCGGAAAAGCAAGATCGGTAAAATCCCATTTTTCGGTATCAAACGAAACAGTGTCGGGTAATCGGTCTGTTTCGATGCAGTTTTTGAAATAAACATTTCCGTTTTTTCTGCCTATCATTGACATTTGCATATTTTTTCCGTTGCAGGTAATCATACCGTAAACATCTTCAAGTCCTAAATCTCCGGTGTCCACACACTGGTCTCCGGAAACAATACCAATAAATGTGTATATCCCAAGGTGTGTTCTTTTTATCTCGAATTTAATAAAAGCATTTTTTATATCACATCGGTAGGCAGAGTTATAAACTCCGCATAATCCACCGGTATAACTACATCCGACATTCACTTCGTCTATGCTGCCGACATAAACTATGTCGGTTATATAAGAATTTGTCGGTTTACTGTTTCTGGAATTAAGTATTCCTGCAATTCCGCCGCAAGTAACGGTTTCCCCTTTAACGGTTATATTAACATCAGAATATAACAGGCTCATACGATAATAAGTGTCCTCGCGGTTTGCGTCGAATCCACCTACGATTCCGCCAATCATTGCAAATACCAAATCGTCGGACGATACACTTATATTCCCCGTTGCCTTACATTCGCTTATTTCTATTCCCCTGTTTACGGCGAACATACTACCCGCAACAGCGCCTACATACAAAGATTCTGCATTATTGCGTTTTGGGATTGATATGTTAATATTTTCAAGTGTTATGCCTCTTATTACGGCGTCCTCTGCATAGCCGAAGAAGCCTACGCAAGCTTCATAACCGGCGGCATCTGTCATTTTATCAGTTAAGGCTGTTACAGTCAAATTACTGATAGTGTGACCGTTACCTATAAATTCGCCCTTAAAAGCTTTTCCGCGAACCCCTATGGGCGTCCATTCAATTCCGTCTAAATCTATATCCGCTTCAAGCGTGACCTGCTCGCCCGCATATGAATGTCCGCACATAACAGCGTTGGCAAACTGATTCAGTTCATCTAAATTTGTAATTTTGTGTATATTTGTAAAATTCGTTTCCGGAAACGCAGGCTCTTCGGGCACCGGCTCGCGCTCAAAAATATCGGGATTTATCAGCGCATTGTCATTATCGGAAATTTCATTTTCTTCCGCAGTGTTTTCTGAATTACTGTTGCCTCCGGTTTCCTTTGGAGCTTCAGAAAAGCTTGCAGCCGCAACAGATGAATGGGCCTCAGCATTTTCCTCACTGCTTGCAGTCACAGAAGAAAGCTGTGCTTCCTTCGCAAATTCAGAGATTACTTTTTCTATTTCGCCATCGCTCAATCCAAAATCATAAGGCGAGCACGAACAAAGAAAGAATACAACCAAAGCCATGCTGATAACCGACATAAAACTTTTTGATACTCGCATACAAACAACACCCTTTAATATTATTTTATAGAAACAAATAATATACTGCGCTTTATATACCGGAGTTTTACCTCAAATTTATTATACATTAGTTCTTTAATCCTTTCAACTAAAATATTTTTCGAATTTTTACAAGGTTCACATTAAAGGATGTTTCCCTGCCTTTATCGTCCGCTATGGGATGACAGCTTTTACCGTACTGCCATACGGCAATATCCTGCCTTGTAATGCCCGACGGTGTAAAGGATGAATTACAATCACATAAAAATATTCCTGACAAATATTGTCAGGATTCGAAAACTTTGTAATATTTGTAATAAATAAATATTTTAATTCCAATTATAATATGTTATAATGTATTCTGTAATAAGAAGCTGATTGAATTAACATTATAGTTCAACATATATATTATAATACACTCGCTAATCTGTGAAAATATGCTTCGGAGGATTATATGACCAAAGAGACACTCACACATATAAACATTAAAAAAGATTTAAAAAGACATTACCAAATCAAGCTTAGAGACTTATTAATTATTTTCCCGTTTATTCCTTTAGCGAATCTTCTTATTCTTAATCTTATTTTGTTATTTTGCAAGCCAAATAATAGTTTTAAAATTATATTTTCAATTATATTTTTAGGGATCTTCTTTTTAATAGTACTTTATGATTTAATTACAATCATAATAGGTTTTTTGTCAATTAAAAAAGAAAAATTTGAAATTTCATCCGATTGGATTGTTGATAAAAAAGATAAAGTATACGGTTCAAGAGTTTCCAGTCCAAAAC
>CAKSGP010000268.1 GCA_934454745.1 uncultured Clostridia bacterium | reverse complement strand
CAAGTCCAATGGTATTGTCGTCAAGTAAAACAAGTTGTTCAGTCAAGAACACTTCATATATTTTGCCTAGAAGGTTAGGCTCAATTATGTTAAACAAATACGGACTTTGCGGATAATATAACCCTTCAATCATATCCGTGATTACTTCACAGGACAAATCGAAGATAATATCGTCTCCAGAGAACATACCAGAATTATAACGCCTATCAGCAGAGCGGAACAATTCTTCCAATCTGTCTTGCAGTTGTGTTTTATCTGCAATAGTCTCTTTCAATTTGTGATACAGCGGCAAATTTTTATCTTCACAAATTCTCAGAAATACAATTTGGTTAATAAACTCCTGAACGACATCGTTCAAAACTTCCAAAGACAGATAACGGCCACCTTTGACATACAATTCGTTGCTAAGTGCTACACGCCACTTGTTGATTTGAGACAGGAATAATACATCAACCTGTTGAGTTTGGCCACCGGAAGCGGGAAAATGATCGTCTGCATAGGAATCAAACTCACCGGAATATACTACATCTCTCGAAATAAGACTGTAGATTTCTTCAAATTTGTCAACATACTCCGAGTAATGATATAAACGGTATCTAGCTACTGCGCAGCCGTCTTCTTCGTGTGCAATATGACATGTATCGTAAATTGCAAGATATTCGAAATTGGTTAATACCGCAATTCGATGTTTTGCGTTCCATCCGTATTTTCTGGTTTGAATTGCAGGAGCAGAATCCACAGTAATATCAACTGCCGGCTTTTTTGCTTCTGTAAAAAACTTAGGCACACCCCTAAGAGTCATTGTATAATCGGGACGATCTGTACGGGTAGAATAGTTTTCTGCAACAACCTCTCTATACTGAGGTGCCACACCTTTTTCGTTTGCAACATCCCAACCCAACAGTTTCAGAAAAGGATCTATGTACTCTATTCTACAAGAATATTCATTGTATGCATTCTTGTTATCTTTATAAAATGCAAGGCTTGCATCAAAGCGATTAACGAGTGCTTGTAACTGTTCTATATTAGCCATCGTAGTTCTCCTTTTTGTAATTAGAGTTCATCACACATTTTTATTTTCGCCCTCAAACTCTAATATATCATCAACTTTACAATCAAGAGCGTTACAAATTCGTTCTATAGTTTCTAAAGATACATAGGTGTTGTTTTTTAACCGTGTAGTTATGTTCGCACTATAACCAGCCATTTGTTGTAATTTCACATTGCTGATATTTCTATCTATTAAAATATGGAATAGTTTCTTATAGCTCACAGCCATTGCACATACGCCTCCAGTATCTAGATTAAATTATTATATCACATTATCGTGAATTTTTCAACAGCGTTTCTACAAGATTCAAAGTTTTTTCAATAAAATTAGCCGATCTGTGAAATCAATCATAGATCGGCTTTGTTGTGCATACAATTCAAGTTGCTTTGACTATCAAAAAATCATTTGTGTGACTATTTTTGACATTGACGGTTGCAGATGTTTACAGCCACATTATTGATGATGACCGCCGTTTCAATGCTCAACGCTTCGATGAGCAGTTTTATAAGGCAAAGTCGCTTTCGCCGGAAGCCGATGGAAAAACAATAACTATGCCGAAATTTGAAACCGTGAAAGACTTACCTGACCCGATGGCGGTCACACAGGAGGAAATGGAAAAGACCGACGAACCGCCGCAGGAAGCAGTACAAGAGAAAACTGCGAACATAGCAGAAAGCAATGCCGAGCTTTTAGCGAAGCTGTTACAGAACCCTGAAATGGCAGTGCTGCTGAAAACGCTTGCGAAGAATTTATAAGAATAAGGTTTATGTGAATAGAGGGACAGCTCCGGTTGTGCCTCTTGATTTTTTAGTACAGAATTGTTATAATAAATATACTTTATGGCTTGCGTTCACAGAGTACCGTTGGTTTTATCTGAACAGACCACCATAACCCGCTTAGCACGACCCTTGCTAATGACCTGCTAAAAACAGCAGTTAAAATTAGCAGAAAACAGATGAATTTAGTTATCAGTCCAAAAGCGCTCAAAGCCTTTTATATCAATGATTTCTAAGGATTTTCCACCCCTGTTTTTCAGCCCAAAAAACGTTCCGGGAGCGTCTCCTAAGCGGTAGGTCGGGTGTTCGAATCACCTCGGGAGCGTTTTATATTATACTTATGTTTATTAACTGACACGGTGATTTTATGACATTCTCTGAAAAGCTAAACGAATATATTGCAAAGCTTTCCTGTCCCGCCAAGGAGCTTTATACCCTTTCGGAAATATCTGCCTCAACATTCAGCAGATACAGAAACGGCGAGCGTATTCCCGAGCCATCCTCACAAGGCTTTGAAAAGCTTTGCGCCGCCATTGCCGAGACGGCAAAGAAAAGAAATCTCCCCCATATTACGGCAGAATCCGTAAAGGAAGATTTTTTTACCTGCGAGGATATTCTCACTACCGACAAGGAAATCTTCCGCCGCAATTTCAATACCATGATTACCGTGCTTAACATTAATCTCACCCGTATGTGCAAGCACATAAATTATGATATTTCGACCGTTTTCCGTATCCGTAACGGAACACGGAATCCCGCAAATTTAGAGAAGTTTGCGGATGCTGTTGCTATGTTTTCGGCAAAGGAGATAAAAACGCAATCAGGTCTTATGGCACTCTCAAAGCTGATAGGATGTGAGGATGACATAACGGA
>CAKSGP010000267.1 GCA_934454745.1 uncultured Clostridia bacterium | reverse complement strand
GTGCGTAACGGTGCAACACTATTTATTTCCGCAGATACCGGGCTTATACGCAATATACCCAAAATTACGGGAGTGGATATTGCATATAGAGAAGCGATTAACGAAGAAAGAACTGTATTTTTCAAAGGAAAGCAGCTTCCCATAAAAGCTGAATTTTTATATAAAATCGAAAACTCACGCTCGGAGGTGATTGCAAAAGACGAAAACGGCGAAGGAGTATTTTTCAGAAATAAATTCGGCAGCGGAACGGTATATTTTCTTACTTTGCCGCTCGAAAAGTATCTCGGCAAGAAGCAAGGTGCGTTTTTTAAGGATAATTCGCCGGATTATTCGATTATTTACCGCGAACTTGCAAATAACGCAAAATTTGAGCGTACGGCAGACTGCGACAATAAATATATAAGGTTTACCGAACATATTATCAATGAAAATTTGCGTTATGTGCTTGCGATAAATTACAATAACAAGCCCGAGAGTGCTAAGCTTAAATTAAACAACAGATATGATGCCGAAGTTATATTTGGAACCAGTTTTTTTGATGATGTGATGACCATAGAGCAGAATGACGGAATCCTTTTTAAAGTAATAAAAAAGAATTAGACAAAAATTTTTTAAATAAAACAATAAAATCCGGCATAGGCAGTATGTTGGGGTTGATTCCGCCTATGCCGTTTTTGTTCGTCTTGTCGCAAAAAAAGGGTTGGGGCCTTTTCCGGCTCTTTGTCAATGGTTGGGGTAAATAAAATGAAATTGCGTGGCAGCTGTTAAACTGCCACCTTTGTTTTGTATCGTTCTGGATGTTGATATTTGAATATGTGCAGTATTCTGTTTCTGAATCTTCTGAAGTTACAGTATCCATACGATATGTACAAAACTGCATTAAGACGCTGTTTTTCCTCATCTTTCAACTTAGAGTATCTTTTCGTAAGTATTCTTTTAGTATTTTTAAATAGCTTGCGGCATTGCTTACTATACTTCTTTTGTTCCCGTTTTCGTACATTTTCAAATGCCCATACGCACTGCCTTACAAAGTGGTATTTATCAATGATTTGCGTTGCTGATTTGAAGTAGATGCTTGATAAATCAGGATAGGGTTTCCACATATCACTTATAAAGTATTTAACACTATTACGTTCCTCCGGAGTATATTTCTTGATGTATTCAATTAAATCAGAGCTGTTTCTTGTTGGCAGTATATCTAAGATTTCGCCTGTTTGTGGATTGGTAAGGATAGCCTGATATTTTTCATATCCGGTATTACCTTTAAATTCGTCAATAGCTATTACTTATGGTAATGATTTATGTGCTATGTATGACACAATATCAAACACTCTGATAACAGTTGATACGGATAGGTGTACCTCACGGGCAACTGATGAAAATGAACGTTCGTCGCCTAATTTATCAAGTATATACATAGCTAGTCTGTTTGTCATTCTGTAGTACTTAGGCAGAAAAGATATATCCTCAATGAAACGCTTGTTGCAATGAGGATATCTGTATCTACGTTTCTTAATAGATAAAACAACATTATTGCCGAATGCAGGAATATCTTTTACTAGCTGTTTCCTGTAGTCATGTACAGTGTCGGTTAATTCGCCGCAACAAGGGCATTTAGTGCGCTTGCGTTCCATTTTAATATGTAGGATTATAAGTTCATCCGTTCTTTCAACATTGTCTAAAATTATGTCTTGCAATCCTGTAAGTTCTTTTGTATAATCTAAATAGAGCATATTGAGTTCTCCTTTGAAATTGGTTTATATGCAATTCCATTTTACAGGATTTTTTCAATATGCTCTGCTATTATTTTTGATTTTTTTGTAAAGCTCTATTGTTGCTTACCCCAACATTTATTATAGAGCCCTTTTTTTTATAGAATTGTTTCCCACAATTCCCCGTGAGGATTTGCAATAACCTCTGTGTTTATTAATACGCCTTCCTCTGCGGCAAGCTTTGCACCTGCATCTACGGCCGCACGAACGTCACTGACGTCGCCTGTAAGCGTTACAAAGCATTTTCCTGCAAGACCTCTTGCAACACGAACTTCAATAAGCTCAATGTAGCCTGACTTCACAGCCGCATCTGCTGCTCTTATGGCACTTGCGGCTGTAAATGTTTCAATTATACCAAGGGAACGTTTGGTTTTTACATCAACAGCACCGTGAATTGCCTCAAATACATTTTTTGCAAGGTTACCTATTACAAATGTATCAATTAGTGCATCCTCTGCAATGACTTTAGCATGATCAACTGATGCCTTAATGGCTGAAAGCTCGCCACCCACAATCGTTACATATTTACCTGGGCATACTGAACCTGAGCTTAAAAGTGTTATTCCTGCACTCTTTAGCATTTCATCTGTTACTGCTATACCCTTTGATACGTTTTTACACTCTACTAGTCCTATGGAATTCATTTGCGGTTACCTCACTTTCCGATTATTACAAATCTATCTGTAACTTGCTTTACGGTGCCGTTTACGCTTGCGTGCATAACTGTACCCAAATCTTCATAGGCTGTCAATGCTACTACGTCGCCGCATTTAACTTTATCGCCCGGCTTTACAGTTGCTGTTGCAGGTTTTCCTACGTGCTGTTTAAGCTCAATATATATTGTATCGGGATTAAATACCGTGTCAATCTTTTTAACGGACGGCTTTACGTATTTTCTTATTCCTAAACGGTCAATAAGCTTGTTTGAGGATACAAGTCTTGATGCACGCAC
>CAKSGP010000266.1 GCA_934454745.1 uncultured Clostridia bacterium | reverse complement strand
ACACTATCGCTCGTCTTATCAGAGTTAATAAGCTGATCTCCGCCTGCGACAAATATAAAATCGCTATTGATACTAACAGGCTATCTGTCAGAGCAGCTTGTGAGCTGTCATATATCAGATCCGTAACAGCCCTTAATGCCATATTTGAAAAGTATAAAGAGTTTGTTGTGATTGACAACATCTGGAATGATGTTGTCAAAATTGACATAAAGCTTGCGGCACAACTCAGAGATATTTTCGAAGACTTTGACGGCACACAGAAAGCTGCCGAGCTTGCTCTAAGAGCGATACAGAAATGTGAAAAGCCATCAAGGCCTAAATCATATAAGCTTTCGGCAGACACTTATAGCAAATATTTCAATGACAATGACACCGAGGAGCACATAAATTCGGTTATCCAAGCTGCACTGGAACAGTATTTCCGTGAGAAATAAGTTGACAGTGAAATAATGATATGGTATAATGTTTAAGATATAATCAATATCTTAGCTGACAATGCTACAAGATTTCAGAGTAAGGAGAACATCTATGACTAAAACAAAATTTATTGCAGTAGCAGCTGCTGTGTTACTGACCACCATGGCAACTGCCTGCGGAGACCAAAAAGCCAATACAGATACATCTTCATCTGCTGTAACTACTTCATCAGTATCAGAGTTGGAGAACACGGAAGCAACTTCCAAAGACATCACAGCAATAGATCCGTTTGACGGGTTAAATATTGTCTTTAATGGTGATAATGGCAGCGGAACGGTAGAAATGGAATACACCGGTAATAATGCTTTTATTCGGGATAATGTAAGATTCCATTGCGATTCTCCGAACTCGACAAAACTTTCTAACGGAGATATAATTTCTGTTTCAGCACGCTGTACTCCAAAAGATCTGCAGGAAAACAACCTGGAATTATCTTCCACAGAAAAGGAATATACAGTAACTGAACTTGGCGGATTCGTTGAAGTACCGGATGGATATGATTTCTCAGAAATAGATGCCATTATGGAAGACGGCTTCTTAAGAGGCAAATGGGAAAATATGTGTGGCATAGGTAAGATCATCAATGACGTATCTGAATCAGATGCAATAGAATGGCAGATAAATGACCGGTCATACACCTTATATGAGAAAAAATTATATCTGAAAAATAATAACCCCGTTCCAAATTACTATTATATATTTTATAAATTGGACTTTGAGTGTGAAAAGATAGATGGTGTCTATGTAGATAACCCTGATTCAGAATATGATTATGGAGATATCGTGCATTGGAAGGGCCTTGCAGTTGTACAGCTTGCATCTTTATATGCGGATAATCATTCATTGACCGTTAAATCCAATTTTGAAAATGATATCAACTCTTTAGACAGCCAGATAATTTATTTTTGTAAAGATGAAACTGCATTAGAAGACAAAATAAACGAAGAGATGAGCAATTATCAAAAAAAATTCGATGCTGTTTATGATGTAAAGTAATATGTTTTATCATTGGACTGCTGCATTTCAATATGAAGTGCAGCATTTTTTTATTGTTTTTTTCTAATTCAAAAAATCGCAATAGCAATAGAATGTTTACACAACTTTTACAATTATAAAAAAGGCAACTTTTTTATCTCTTTTTGTCCGTTTTGGAATGATTTTGACTTATATTGGCATATTTTATCCGATTTGTCTTTTTTTTTAATGTGTTATAATATAAATACACAAATTTGGAGGAAAAAAGCCATGGAAATAAAATTAGTTGCTTGCATATGTTGTGCTGCATTGTCGCTTACTGCTTGCATTGGCAGTAACGAAAATGTGTCCGAACAATCCGATTTATCATCGGAAGCAATTCAATCTACACTTGCAGAAACGGAGACACCCGTATATGAATTTACCGAAAGCGACAAATTGGTGGCAAAATGGTTTTCGGAATATATCACTGATCCGGATAGCTTTGCTGATATAACCGACTATCAATATTATGCACGCACTCTTAACCTGGAGAAAGATTACTTTCTTTCTTCTGATTTATGGCAAGTGTATTATAATCCTGAGATAAATCTTAACCGTGATATCGACTGCAAAGATGTTTATCTTATACGCATAGACCCTAATAAGCTAATGGATATCTATTCTGCCAGAATGGGAATGTCAGTAGATGAACTCTGCAAGGGGTTATCGGTAACTAAAGAGCAATTATATTATAATTGGGGATTTATGCCTTCCTCTATTGATTACGAAACAAAGCATAATAACGGCGAAGTTACGTACTCTGAAAAAGAATCAGAAATATTCGGGGCATTTAATGGCGAAAACCGTGTTAACGTGATGAAAACACATCTTCTTGAAGTGAGCTATGATGGGGATATATCTTATAGCAGTAATGTTTCAGATCGGCTGAAAATAAAGCGAAGAGATATGCTTCACGCATATTCAGATGATAATTATTTATACAGTTCTTACAGTGATAATGAAAAGTCAGCACAAATCACAGTAAACGGCATCGGAATACGTGCAGTTATTCCGCTTACCATTCCAAATGCCTGGAACAACGCAGAAACGGATCAGGCAATTACTACTATGATAAATGTTTCGCCTTATGCTTACGGTTGTACAGATGCAGATATTATCCCTATTACTGATTATTTGAATATGGAGGATTGACTTAAATGATAGGTGAAGATGCAGTAAACAGCACTACGGCTATGCTTGAAAAACTTATGCAGATTATCCTTGAGATAATC
>CAKSGP010000265.1 GCA_934454745.1 uncultured Clostridia bacterium | reverse complement strand
GGCAGAACCTTTTGGAAGGATGCCGTAAAGGGTAGAGAGGATTGGAAAATCATATTTCTTGGGGATTATCTTGACCCGTATCGTCACGAGGGTATTAGCCATGAAATGGCATTGGAGAATTTTAAGGATATTCTTAATTTTAAAAGGGCTCATCCTGAGAACGTAACGCTCCTTATAGGGAACCATGACTGCACATATGTTTATGATAGGGGTAGGGATATTTGCAATTGCCGTGCCGATATCGCAAATTGGAGCGAAGTTCATGGTCTGTTTGACGAAAATTTGAAATTGTTTGCCCTTGCTGAGGAGTGGGAGATTGGAGAACGTAAATATATTTTTTCTCATGCGCCAATACTTGAGGAATGGTGCGATAATTTTGAGTTCCGTAAGGAGAACATTGTGGATACACTTAATAATAAACTGTATGTCACAGACGCTAAATTTTTTATGGCATTAGCATGCGTCGATTGGTATCGCGGGGGATATGATGATGCCGGCTCTGTCGTATGGGCGGATGTTAGATCGGTTATAAGTGGTAGAAAGACGTTACCAAATGGAGATTATCCGATTTTCGGGCACACGCAGTTGGAGAAAAACCCGATACTGACAGATAATTTCGCTTGCCTTGACTGCAGAAGGGCATTTATTCTTGATACTGATGGAAAAGTCAAAGAGCTCGACGGTTCAGAAGTCCCGCAAACTACATTGTAGTAAACACAAATTCCCGGACAAGATAAGCGCAATGTTTGCCCTTGCCGAATGTAGGAAAACATCGAGAAAACCGAAAAGAAACGAGTGCCGGATATATTATTGTGGGGAGTGCCAAGCATGGCACCTGACGAGCAAAAGATAAAAAGAATTATTTATAAGAGTCATGAATATCAAAGAAATAGAAGAATCAGGGTTGCTGATATACAAATACATCAGAGGTAGCCATGCATATGGTTTGAATACACCGACATCAGACATTGATTATGGCGGAATCTATTTGAATACGCCCGAATCTATACTTGGTTTTGACAATGACTTTCCTGAAGAGGTCAAGGATGAAAGAGGAGACACTGCTTATTTTTCTCTGAAGAAATTTATGCGGTTGCTCCTTAGTGGCAATCCTACCATACTTGAAGCGCTGTTTATTCCTGAGCGTTGTGTGCTGCTGTGCAAGCCTGAAATGAAAGCCCTTATAGATAACAGAGACAGTTTCCTCTCACAGGATTGTTTCAATGCCTTTTTGGGCTATAGTGTTTCGCAGATAAAGAAAGCGCGAGGATCGAACAAGAAATGTGTGAATCCGATTACCGAGAGAAAAGGAATTTTGGATTTCTGCTATACATTCAAGGGGCAGGGGAGTACTCCCATTAAAGAGTATCTGAAATCCGCAGGCATTGAACAAAGTCGTTGCGGATTGACAAGCATCCCTAACATGAGGGATATGTACGCCTTGTATTATGACGGCACGGGCAAGTTCGGGTACAAAGGTATTGTTGATTCAGAAGCCCCCGAGAAGTCAAATGACGTGAGGCTGTCATCGATTCCGAAGGGAGAGACACCTGTTACATATATGTATTTCAACAAGGACGCATATACGGTTCATTGCAGGGAATACCGAGAATACAAGGATTGGGAAAAGCATAGGAATCCCGAAAGGTACAAGGAGGATCAGGAAAAGACTTTCGACAGGAAGAACGTGATGCACTGTGTCAGGCTGTTGCATATGGGTTACGAGATTGCGAAAACGGGAAAGGTCAATGTTGACCGTACTGATATTGACAGGGAATTCCTGATGGATATCAGAACGGGAAATACGACATACGACGAGATTATTACCTATATCGAAAGCGCAAAGGACAGACTTGAAGAAGCCATTCGGAATACGGTTGTCACACGAAAGCATGCTGACAGACAGTTGGCTAACAAGATACTGACAGATATCAACACTGAAATCGTTGAGAAATATTTGGTGAATCATGGGCTCGATAGCAAAGCGTAAAACTACATGTTTATCCGAAGGAGATATTCAGAATATCCTTTCGATCCATTTTCTGACTCCTAACGCAAAAAAGTACGAAATGGAAAACCTTTTCGTGTTCGGGTGGGAGTCAGACTATCTGTGCATTACGAAATCGGATTTGATATATGAGTGCGAGATCAAAATTTCTCGTTCCGATTTTCAGAATGATTTTAAGCACAAGAAAGAGAAGCACTTGCTGCTTGAATCAAAAGAGAAAGATATCGCTGCGGATAACAAGAAGCCCGATTATTTCTATTATGCGGTTCCGGAGGGGCTGATTACTAAAGATGAGGTGCCTGAATATGCGGGGCTGATATATGTATCAAAGGCAAGCGGTTCAAATAACGTATTTTCCACCTGCTCCGTTGTCAAACAAGCTCCGAGACTAAAAAAGGAAAAAACCGACTTGGATAGCCTGAACTTGAGGGATAAGTTCTACTATTCCTATAGACAATGGAAGGGAAATTCGTTTGAAAAAGACAAGAAAATCAGTCTAATGACAGAGGATTATAATGCATTGTTGGAAAAGCAGGGGGTAGCAACAACCTTCAAGGATTTCAATGATGAGATTGAAAAACTCAAGATAGAGTTGGACGAGACGGAAAGCTTTGCAAAAGCCATGAGCAGGAGCGCTGAGGAGGCATCAAAACGTGTAGTGCATTTGGAGAGACTGCTGAGGAAGAACAATATTGAATTTTAGTTTTGATTGTTCGGACAGCATTGGAGAATAGGAACAGTTTTTATA
>CAKSGP010000264.1 GCA_934454745.1 uncultured Clostridia bacterium | reverse complement strand
CCGCAAGACGGATCAATTATTTCAATACCTGCTATATCGATTCCTTCTTCGGCTGCAATTTTGTTGATTTTATCAGGATTTCCCAACATAATCGTTTTAGCATATCCCTCTGCCTTAACTATTGCTGCAGCTCTTATTGTTCTCTTGTCCTCGCCCTCGGGTAGAACAATAGTCTTCAAATCTGATTTTGCTCTTGCCTTTAAGCCATCGATAAATGTACCCATTTAAAATTCTCCTTTGTAAATAATTATGGAATTATTATACATCAATAAAATAGAAATTTCAAGGCATATTGAAAAATTTATCCGCAAAATTTTGGCGATGTATTAATATTTACTTCACCCATACCGCATATAATATGTATTTTATGCTCTCCCTCAGGTGATTTGTACTGTTTTGGTAAGAGCATTGAGTTTAACGTTACATTACCCATACCGCATTTTGAGTCGATGGAATAAGCTTTCTTTTCACGGCTCATATTCAAATTAACTGTGCCGTAGCCACAGTCGATATACGTTTGGTATGAATCAGCATTTATTTTCAGGTTACCACTACCAATATCAATTTTAAGCCGCTGTGAGATTACGTCTGCAACATCAACTGATGCGCTTCTTATGTTAAATATAATCTCTTTACATTGCATAGGACACATTGACAGTGTGCCATCTGTGATTTTAACAGAAACCTTATGAAAGGAACGTATAATAGGCAGGGTAATAACCGTGTCAGCATATTTTCCGCGACATATATCGCTTATTACGTGCCATACTTCATCTTTTTCGTATATAAGGTGGTCAAGACTATCGCTCCTAATAGTGAAATCATCACCCTGTATTATTCTGAATTCTCCGCCCGTAAGCTGTAAATCAATTGATTTTATCATCATCAGCACCTCTATGGTATATTATAGCAGATTTTACGGTAAGGTCAAGGAAAATATTGTTTAACTTATGCAGAGGTTTTTAATAAAAATTAAAAATAACACTTGAAAATTTTGTAAATATATAGTATAATTGTTTTATTAAAAATATTAGAGGTAATTCTAATGAAGCGAAATTTTGTAATAGGTTTTTTGAGTGGTGCAATGTTATTTGGAACTGCGGGAGTATTAGCAGGACAGACAGTTGCAGTTGAAAATCCGTTCCGCATACAGTTAAACGGAAAAGATGTAAAAATAGAGGGTTATAATATTAATGATAATACATATTTCAAATTAAGAGATATTGCAGATGCAGTTGGCGGATTTGAAGTTGGGTTTGACAATAATATTATACAGTTATCAAAAGATGGGTACAAATACACCAGTGCAAATAAGACTCCTCAATATTCAGACTACACTGCGTTTTCGCAAATGTTTGAAGTACAAGCCTCAGTTCTTGATGATGATTTACAGGAGAGGATTAATGCATCAGACTATTCGGATATGGGCAAATATTATGCTACTGAGAGTTCAGCGACAGCATTACTTGAAAAGGCATACGATATAGCAAATTTGTACTTAACAAAATATGATGAATCTTATGCAATCAGCATGGAGGAATTAAAGGCAAAAGCGGAGAGTATGCAGTCGCAATATCATCATGAGACAATAAGCGATGATTATTCTGATGACAGTTACTATTCTGATGACAGTTACTATTCTGATGACAGTTACTATTCTGATGATAGCAATTATTCTGAAGGTGAAGATTACTACTATGATAATTATCAATATAATTATAATGATAATTATATTGATAATGAAAATTGGAGTAGCAAACTGTCTTATGCAACGGGCTATTGGAAAGCTTGCCGCGACATATTAAAAGAGTATTATTTTGGTCTTTACAAATATACCGGTGAGGTTTATGTGACATTGACAGTAGGATAATAATTTTCTATGTAAAACACTTGAAAAAACAGGCAAAGTGTGATATAATAGCCTGGTTACAGATAAACAAAGGAGTGTTTTTTAATGTCAGGTCATTCAAAATGGAGCACAATTAAAAGAAAAAAGGGTGCGAATGATGCGCAGCGTGCGAAAATTTTTACAAAGATTGCAAGAGAGCTTATAGTAGCGGTCAAATCAGGTGGACCGGATCCTGCAAACAATTCCAGTCTTAAAGATGTTATAGCAAAAGCACGTGCTAATAATATGCCCAACGATAATATAAATCGTACAATAAAGAAGGCTGCAGGAGAAGCAGGCGGTGCTGATTATGAATCAATTGTTTATGAGGGTTACGGCCCTAACGGTGTTGCAGTTATAGTTGAAACACTTACAGATAACAGAAACAGAACTGCAGCAGACGTGCGTGCGGCATTTTCAAAATATGGCGGCAATCTTGGTACAACAGGCTGTGTAAGCTTTATGTTCGATAATAAGGGAATTATCATAATTGAGGACGAGGACGGCGAAATCAACGAGGACGAGGTGACAATGGACGCACTTGAAGCAGGTGCGGTTGATGTCAACATCGAAGACGGCATAATCGAAATAGAAACGGAGCCTTTAGAGGTTGGTGCAGTGCGTGAGGCACTTGAAGGAAAGTACACAATTTCATCAGCACAGGCTTCACAGATACCACAGACAACAACAGTTCTTGATGATGAAAAAGCAATCGCAAATATGCGTAAGCTTTTAGATGTACTTGAGGACCACGATGATGTTCAGGAGGTTTATCATTCCTGGGAAGAGCCTGATGAGGAATAAAGAGAAAATATAATCACAAATAAAAGCAAAGGGGCTGTTGCTTAATGAACCCCACCCTGTCAAGTAGAC
>CAKSGP010000263.1 GCA_934454745.1 uncultured Clostridia bacterium | reverse complement strand
ATATAGCAATCCTCTCCTATATTTTCTACGAACTCCATATCCCCTCTGTATATACGGCTGTTTTCATAATCATTCCATATCTGAGTTGCCGTAAGGGATTCTGAAAACTGCTCAATGCGTATTGTAACAGGATCTCCCGAATATAGAGGGTCTGCTACATAAGTAACGCTTGATGCATTTCCGTCAGTTGTAACGCCGTTTTCGTCTATTTCCATATCAACACCCGTAAGAGTTGATACAGCTTCTACTGTTGCAAGCTTGTCCGGAGCTATTCTTTCAATTTCGCTTATGTCAGGCACACCTGATTTTCCGCCGCACGCCGTCATTGACACGGACAATGCAAGACACGCAAGAACTGCACACATTTTTTTCATAATCTTAACTCCTTCATAACTTTATTGGTGTTTCCTCAAATATCCTCTAATTGTAAAAGAAATATTTATTTTTGTTTAATAACTTCCTTTACCTTTGCCGCAATATTATCAGCAGTCAAGCCGTATTCCTTAAACAGCTCCTCAGGCTTACCTGACTTTCCGTAACGGTCAGTACCGATAATCTTAACAGGACAGGGAGCTGATTCACATACAACCTCAGCAACTGCGCTGCCAAGTCCGCCCATTATATAATGCTCCTCAGCTGTAACGATGGCCCCTGTTTCCTTTGCTGCCTTTATTATTATATCCTTATCAATTGGTTTTATTGTATGTATATTAATTACTCTTGCATCTATTCCATCTGCCTTAAGAGCTTCTGCCGCCTTCAACGCTTCCTGAACCATAAGTCCTGTTGCTATAATTGCAGCATCGCTTCCGCCCTTTAGTTCAACACCCTTGCCAATCTCAAATTTGTAATCCTCACCGTTTACGTCCTCAACGGCAAGTCTGCCAAATCTCATATATACAGGACCGTTATAATCTATTGCCGCCTTAACTGCGAGCTGTGCTTCAATATCATCTGCCGGATTAATTATAACCATTCCGGGAATTGTACGCATAAGTGCCAAATCCTCAAGACACTGGTGTGTAGCTCCGTCCTCACCTACTGAAATACCTGCGTGAGTAGCACCTATCTTTACATTGAGCTTCGGATATCCGATTGTATTCCTTATCTGCTCAAAGGCACGTCCTGCTGCAAACATAGCAAAGGTTGATGCAAATGCAACCTTGCCTGTTGACGCCAGACCTGCGGCAACACACATCATATTAGCTTCGGCAATACCGCAGTTTATAAAACGTTCGGGATATACCTTCTTAAAAGTATCAGTTTTAGTTGATTTTGAAAGGTCAGCGTCAAGAACAACGACTCTCTCGTCATTGCCGTATTTAGCTAACGCCTCACCATAAGAAATTCTTGTTGCTTTTTTTGCCATTATAACGCCGCCTCCAATTCTGCAATTTTAGCATCAAGCTCTGATATAGCCTGATTATACTGCTCCTCATTAGGAGCTGAACCGTGCCATGAGGCATTGTTTTCCATAAATGATACATTTTTACCTTTAACTGAGTTCATAATAACAGCCGTAGGCTTACCCTTGCAAGCCTTTGCCTGCTCTATTGCATCATGGAGTTCCTCAAAATTATGTGCACTGCACACTATTACATTCCAGCCGAATGCTTCAAACTTCTTATCAATAGGAGTCGGATTCATTACCTTTGTAATATCACCGTCTATCTGCAAGCCGTTAAAATCAATGAATATTGTGAAGTTGTCAAGCTTATAATGAGGTGCAAACATTGCCTGCTCCCAAACCTGACCTTCCTCAAGCTCCCCGTCGCCAAGGATTGCATACACTCTGTAATCCTTGTTATCAAGCTTTGCAGAAAGTGCCATACCGCCTGCAACACTTACGCCTTGTCCCAATGAACCTGTTGACATATCAACACCTGGTATATTTTTCATATCGGGGTGCCCCTGCATAATGCTGTCAGAACGTCTTAATGTATACACATCCTCCACCGGGAAAAACCCTCTTTCTGCAAGTACACTATACAAAGCAGGAGCCGTATGTCCCTTTGAAAGAACAAGTCTGTCACGATCCGCCATTTTTGGATTTTTGGGATCAACATTCATCTCCTCAAAGTAAAGCAGTGTCAATAAATCCGCTATGGATAGCGAACCGCCCGGATGACCTGACTGTGCATTATAAATACCTGTTAATGCGTGTTTACGCACTCTGTTTGCGATGATAGCTAACTCTGTAGCTCTTTTTGAATTCATCCTTTTATTCCTCCTTTTGCTAAAGCATTTCTACCATAAATTCATATACTATTTCGCCCCATCCCGGCAATCCCTTATGACCGAAATCAGGATATATTACCCTATGGTATTGTATGCCATTTCCATTATTTCACTAAGCCTGTCCGTATCACGTCTTACGTACAGCCAGCCAAGCAGTGCCTCAAAGCCTGTTGCACGCCGATACTCGCCTACATCTGCATTTTTCGGGACAGTAAAGGATTTTGTGTTCCGCCCGCGCTTATATGCGGCAAGCTCCTTCTCTGTCAGCTTGTCCTCAATCGCAAGTATTGCCTCACTTTGTCCATGGGCTTTAACATACCTTATGGATTCAATATGAAGCTTATGTGCTGACAAATCCCCATTCTCGGAAATCAGTCTTGAACGCACATATACATCATACAGAGAATCGCCGATATAAGCAAGAACAAGTGCATTATACAGATTTGGCTCTTTTGTAAACTCAATCATTTGGCAATGCTCCATTTAACGCCGTCGGGCGTATCCTTTATTATGATATTCATTTCCTTTAGC
>CAKSGP010000262.1 GCA_934454745.1 uncultured Clostridia bacterium | reverse complement strand
CTATTCTACTTATTATTATACAAAAAGCTACACAAAATTTCAATAGAAATGTAAACTTTTTAAATTTTTTCTTAGATTTTTTCAAAAAACTATGGAAATTTTTCTGCATTATTGATATAATGAGAGTATATTATGCTATAAACTCGGGAGGAGTATAATTTCTTATGAAAATACTTGTTGTAGATGACGAAAAACTGCTTGTAAAAGGATTAAAATTCAATCTTGAACAGGAGGGGTACCAGGTCATTACCGCCTTTGACGGTGAGGAGGCAATCCGCCTTGCCCATGATGAGAGTATCGATATTATCCTTCTTGACCTTATGCTCCCGAAAGTGGACGGATTTACTGTTTGCCGTACAATCCGCAACTTTTCAAATGTACCCATAATAATGCTGACGGCAAAAAGCGAGGACGTTGATAAAATTCTCGGTCTTGAATACGGTGCCGATGACTATATAACAAAGCCATTTAACGTTCGTGAGGTGGAAGCACGCATAAAGGCAATCCTAAGACGAATAACACGTGAGCCTAAAGGCGACAGCAGTAAAACTATGGTGTCGGGCGATATTACCCTTGACTATAACTTCCGCCGTGCAATTGTGCTTGACAGAATAGTCGAGCTGACAGGCAAGGAATTTGATTTGCTTGAGTTGTTCTTGAAAAATCCTGATAAGGTTTACACGCGTGAAAATCTCCTGGATATTCTTTGGGGTATAGGCTACCCAAGCGAGGAGCGTACAATTGATGTGCATATGCGCAGGCTCCGTGAAAAGATTGAGGATAACCCGGCTGAGCCGAAATATTTAAAGACTAAATGGGGTGTTGGCTATTATTACAAGGTGGAACAAAGCTAAATCCGTTAAGGAAAAGCTTCATCTGATATTCCTCAAAAGCAAGGATTATACACGATCACATTCAATAAGATTTGCAATGCTTACAACATATGTTGCCGTTACTCTTATAACCTTGTTTTTGATGTGTGTATATAACATCGGAATACTTTCCGAAAACCTTTATTCAGAGCAAACCATGAAGCTCTATGCAAAGGCGAATATAATATCCCAGTCAATATCTGCTGCGTGGGACGCAAACGATGAACGTGTTATGTACTTAAGAAGTGAGGATATAACCGACAGACTCCTCGCGGGAACAAATATACGGGGAGTGGTAACCGATAACTCCTATTCTGTGTTGTTTGATAATAACCGTGCGGCGAATATGACAGGTAAGGTTTTTATGCGTGACGTATTAAAGCGTGCTCTTGACGGAGAGCAGGCAGACTCCATTTTTGAAGCAGATAACGGAAGTACATTGACTGTTGCCGTACCCATAGAGCTTGACGGAGAAACAATCGGCGGAGTATACCTTGCGGAGAATATGTCATCAATTGTAGATACTATAAGTACAATACGAGCAAGTCTTATACTTTTCAGTGCGATGCTTCTCTTTATAATAATCCTTATCAGTATAGGTACAAGCTATATTGTAACACGCCCGATTGCTGAATTTACGGAAATTGCACGTGCAATTTCAAAGGGCGATTTTAGCCGCAGGGCAAAGATAAAAGGTATGCGTGAAATGTCTGAAATGGGACAGGCACTAAACTTTATGTGTGATGAACTTACCGCACTTGACGAAAAGCGAAAGAATTTCGTTTCCGATGTGTCACACGAGCTTAAAACGCCTATGGCAGGTATTAAGCTGTTATGTGACAGTCTTGTTCAGGCGGATAATCCTGATATAGATACCATACGTGAGTTCCTGACTGATATGTCTGAGGAAATTGACCGTCTAACACGTATCATAAACCGGCTTTTGGCGCTTAGCCGTCTTGATTCGGGTGCTGACCTTGTAACAAGCGAGGTTGATATATCTGCACTTTGTGCAGGAGTTACAGAAAGTCTTAATAAGCTTGCACTTGAAAAGGATATAGAGCTTACATATACACAGCCTGAGGGTGAGAATAAATTTATCAGAGTTGATTACGATAAGATTTATGAATGTGTATATAACCTTGTGGTAAACGCTATTAACTATACACCTGATGGCGGTCACGTTAATGTTAGATTTGACTGTACAGATAACGAATGTGTAATAAAGGTTACAGATGACGGACCGGGAATACCTGACGGTGAAAAGCTTAAGGTGTTTGACCGTTTCTACCGTCTTGACGATTCACGTGCAAGAGATACAGGCGGAACAGGTCTGGGACTTGCAATAACAAAGGAAGCGGTACTGTTGCATAAGGGAACGATAAATGTAGGCGACTCCGAATCCGGCGGAAGTGTATTTACTATCACTTTGCCTGTTAAAGAATCCGGAAAGGAATGATATATATGACCAGGAACAGGCTGATTGCCCTTGGAGCTGTTACAGCTATCGCTATAACAGCAATCCTGTGCGGTGTATTTATAAATTACAGCAAAAGCACCGAAAAAGCCGCTGTGGATTTGTATTATATAAATGAGGACGGAACAGGTATTGTTTCAAGCCCCTGTAAAATACGTTACAAAAATGATGACGATCTTATCTACACTACTCTTGATAAGCTGAGAAAAGGTCCGAACTCTGCAATGCTTGGCAGAATTATGCCAAGGAATACGCAGATTTACGGAGTGGATTTTTCAGGCGGCGGCTCTTTAACCGTTCGGTTTTCGGAGGATTTTGTATCTGATGATAAATCAAGAAACGTTTTAAGCGTTTATGCAGTTGTTAAATCTCTATGCTCAACGGCACGAGTTTCAACCGTAAAGGTCCTTGCAGGTGATGAG
>CAKSGP010000261.1 GCA_934454745.1 uncultured Clostridia bacterium | reverse complement strand
GTATCGTCGGGGTGAACCTGAACCGAAAGACGGTCCTTTGCGTCGATAAGCTTTATAAGAAGCGGAAAATACGGAAATGCCGCCGCGTTTTTGCCTATTGCCTTATCGCCCCAAAGCTCAAGCACTTCGGGCAGCGTCTTTCCGGCAAGCTCGCCGTTTTCCACAATATCCGATCCGTCCTTGTGGCAGGAAAGCACCCATGCCTCTGCGGCTTTTTCCTTATCCGTTTTATAATTATATTCGGTTTTCAGTCTTGTTCCGCCCCAAAGGTAATCCTTTACAGGCGGCTTTAACAATAATGGATAAAACACCGTATTCAACCTTTCTCAATTGATGACGACTGCCTTTAAATTTCTGCTATAGACAATACAAAGTATTGAAATTTGCAAAGACAATCCAAAATTCTAAACTTTCATACTTCTATGTTGATAATTTAACATTAGCTATTGCACCATACTTTACCCTGATATTTTGGCTATAAATATTTCCATAACCGCTATTGCCTTTTAAAAAACAAAAGTGAAATTGAAACACAGAATATATAGATATTTGCAGGTATGAGGAAAAGCATATTTATAAATAAAATACAGCAATGGTATTATTGACCTTAGTATACTTTATTTTCATCCTTTTCAATATAATTATTCTAATTCAAACAAAATTCAAGTATTCCGCCATCATCAAATAGAATCATTCCACTTTTTGAGAAATCAGTTGTTTTTATTGAGAGTATATCACCATTTAATTTATATGCAAATTCTTCATTTATGCCTCTTACCTGTTTAATATAATGACAATCTCTAAGTTCAATATGAAATTGTACCCATTCGCCAGACATATTGAAAGGTTTTTTTAAAGAATCACTCTTAAATACAGCTGAATTTGTAGTTAATATATTTCTAATATTACTGATTTCCATTTTACTAAGACTGAGCTTTTCATTGAAAAATTCATATATTTTATCCGAAAGACTCTCACCAGGCAATTCAAGACTTGCTGCAACAAGTGCTTTGTATGGTTCGTATGTTCTGTTTCTCCATGCAGTCAATTCGTAGTCCTTAGTAAGTTCATCAAGTTCAACTCCACATAATCCTTCTATTAAATATGCAATTGTTCCGGTTCTGTCTGCCCCATAAACACAATGAAACAGTATTGGATAGTTAGCATAATCAGAAAATATTCTAATAATATCTGATTCATTTCGATTTTCCAATTCAATAAAAAAATTGTATTCTGCACAGCTGTAATTAATATAATTTATATTGCTTCCAAGTAAACTTTGTTCAATGATTGATGTTTCGCCTCGCTGTTCGGGTTTTCTTAAATCAATTTCGGTTTTAATATTTAAAATATTTGATGAAACAAGAATTCCATTTTCAGTAATTCTATGATCTGGTGTATCAATCTCACCACTACGATACAATAGGCCTTGCTTGATTACCGAACCCTTTTTTGTTATAATTCCACCCAAATCCCTGACGTTTTTTACACCTTCTATGTTAATTATTCTGCGGCCCGGCCTAGTTCTAAAACATTTTATTTCAGACTTAATAGTATTTCCATTTTTTTGTTTGTATATAATTTGCCAAGCATAATCATAATTTGTATAGAGGTTATCTATATCAATTTCGGTAACTTTATTTGACATTAAATATTCTGCCCAAACAACCATACTGTGCTTATTATACAAAACAAGTTTTGTAGTTTCAATGTCACAAGCGACCTCACAATCCCACTTAAAACAAACTGTTTTTGATTTTGGCTGTTCATGAATATAAGTGTTTATATGAGAATAAGTCATGTCACTTTTATCGCTATAATAAACATTTTTATAATACGACAACACATCATTTGAGGTGGCTAAAACACATGCGCCATCTTCAGGAATACTTTCGCATATAATGTTGTTCATGTTTATATTCTCTCCTTAAAAACACCCTAATCGACTCGTCTTGTTAGGTCTTAATTTTCTCTCGACTTTTCACGCTAGTCTCTTTCGGCAAAGCCGTTGCAGATAACAGTTAATTCTATCAATGCTGCGGCGGCATCAGAACAGTGCTTGCCTCTGTTAAAATACAGCCGAATATTAAAAACAGTGTTAAGGCAACGTTCAAAAAAACATATACCCACTTAATTTCGGAAAATTTCTCCGATTTTTTGCGGTTGATTATATACTTGATTGAAAAAGCGATAAAAGAAACTAACAATACTGTCAGGCCCGTTACAAAAAAATTCCCTCTGTTTAAAATAATTTTAGATTTAATCACGCATTATTCTCCTTTGTGTTTTCTGTCGACGCCGCCGCAAAACGCATTTATTCCCAAAGGAAAGACTTTCTGATCAAATCACTACTGCTTTTCCGTATTTTTTCGATAACAGCAGGCAGCAATATATGCAGTTCTTAAAATCATATACGCCAAAAACAAGGCAACTGCAAGCAGGGGACTTTCGTATTTCCTAAGCTCCGTATATACTTCAATTAAATAACCGTAAATAAAAAGAATAAGCAAGCTTAAATTTGAAAGAATGTTAAGCGCCGTTTTGAGTTTTGTTTTCGGCTTAAAAATAAAATAATGTACAGTACAAAAAAAGTCTGTTTCGTAAAGCACAAAAAATGCGCCGAGCATTAAGTAAAAGGCAGCGCCGAAGCCCCCGAAAACGTCAGCGTTATTATTGATATCATAGCTGTAAGAGCTTACTGCCGTCGCAACCGTAAGTACCACGGTAGAGAGAATTAAAACCAAAGAGAAAGTATAAATTATTATCTTTTTTGTTTTTATTT
>CAKSGP010000260.1 GCA_934454745.1 uncultured Clostridia bacterium | reverse complement strand
AAGGGCGAAGGCTTGGGAAACAAATTCCTTGCATCAATCCGTGAATGTGACGCTATTGTTCACGTTGTACGTTGCTTTGAGGATACAAATATAACTCACGTCGACGGCTCGATTGATCCCGTTCGTGATATTGAAACAATCAATCTTGAACTTATTTTCTCAGATATAGAGATGCTTGAGAGAAAAATTGACCGAACAAAGAAGGCAATGAAGGGTGATAAGACACTTGCAAGTGAGCTTGCACTCTATGAGCGTGTAAAAGAAGCATTAGAAGCAGGAAAGCTTGCAAAATCCCTTGATTATACACCTGATGAGCTGGAATTAATGAAAGATGTATTCCTGATCACAATGAAGCCTGTTATATATGCGGCAAACGTTGCAGAGAACGACTTTGCAGACGGAATTGAAAATAATAAGCTCCTTGCACAAGTTAAAGAGTATGCAAAGGGCGAAAATTCCGAGGTTATGCCTGTATCAGCAAGAATTGAGGAGGAAATTTCACAGCTTGAGCCCGAGGAGAGAGGCGTATTTTTAGAGGAGCTTGGAATGACAGAGTCAGGTCTTGACAGATTGATAAAGGCGAGCTATTCACTATTGGGACTAATAAGCTATTTAACGGCAGGGGAGCCTGAGGTTCGTGCCTGGACAATAAAGAACGGAACAAAAGCACCTCAGGCGGCTGGAAAAATCCATTCTGATTTTGAAAGAGGCTTTATACGTGCCGAGGTCGTTCATTATGATGACCTTATAGCCTGCGGCACAATGGTGGCGGCAAAAGAAAAGGGACTTGTAAGAAGTGAAGGCAAGGAATATGTAATGAAAGACGGGGACATTGTTTTGTTCCGGTTTAACGTATAATGAGTAAGGACAACATTCACAAAAATCATCGCCAGAGAATGAGGGCAAAGTTCAACGAAACAGGCTTTAAAGGGTGGTCGGATTATGAGATTTTAGAGTATATGCTCTATAACGCATACCGCCAGGGTGACACCAACCCCACCGCACATAATATGCTTTCATACAGTGCAGGAAGCATAGTGACATTGATGCATAACGCACAGGATTTCAGAATGGTTAACGACTTAAAGAATGTAGGCGAAAATACCGTATTGTTCCTGCGAAGTCTTAAAGCTTTTGTAGACTATTATAAGATACAGGAGCTTAGATTTGAACCAAAGAAGCTTGTCCGTGAAAACTTTATGGATATAGTAAATATTGTAGGCTTTCGACCTGACAGAGAAGATATTTTGATGATATGTGCGGATAATTTCCTGAATGTTATATGTGTCACAAACATAACCGAGAGCAGTGGTCCCACTCACGCAAGTACAAGTGCAGAGCGTATTATTAAAACTGCGACTATGAACGGAGCAAAATACGTTATGATTGTCCATAACCATCCTGACGGAAATGAAAAGATTTCCATGGAGGACGTTGATATAACTATGAATGTGGATAATCTGCTGAGGAATGTAGGAATTATGTTGATTGACCATATTGTAATATGCAATAAAAAGGCCATAAGCATAAAAATAGATGTTATTTATAAGAACGAACAAGAACATGAGGAGTCAGACGATAGATTTTTTGAATATGAATAATTTAGTTGAATCATTAAAACAGCTTGCCTCACATATTTCATTTGAAAAAATTGTGGGTGCTCTAATGCTTATAGTATTGCTTATAATTATAAGCAAATCTTTGGCCAGAATTATAGGCAAAATGCTTGGCAAGACCAAGCTTGGGAAAAGTTTTGCAGGCTTTATTACAACAATACTGCGGTATGTTATGTATTTTATATCCATACTCATTGTCTTTGATTATATCGGCTTACCAGTAACATCGCTTGTTGCACTGTTTAGTCTTTTCGGACTTGCGGTATCTCTTTCGGTACAGAGTCTTTTGTCAAACCTTATGAGTGGTTTATCACTGCACACATTAAAACCCTTTGAGGTAGGAGACTACATAGAAACGGATATAGCAGGTACAGTAAAAGGCGTTGGACTTTTCTATACGGAGCTTGTTACGGCAGACAATAAAAGAGTATATATCCCAAACGAAAAGATAATGGCAGGAAAGCTTATAAACTATAACAGCGAAGGTAAACGCCGTATTGATTTAGTATTTAATGCCGAATATACTTATGATCCTGAAACTGTAAAAAGCGTACTGTATGATGCGGTAATGAGTGTGGAAACAGTAGAAAACACACCAGAGCCTATTATAGCTATTGACAGCTACGGTGATAGTTCAATCAATTACAGTGTTTGGGTATGGACAGAGTCAGGCAAATACTTTGAAACTAAATTTGCCCTTATGGACGCAGTATGGGAAAAATACAAAGAAAACGGAATATCAATGGCATATAACCGCCTTGAGGTGGAAATAATTAATAAATAAACAGGAGGGAAATGAGATGTTAGACGAAGAAATGATGGAAGCATTCGGACTTGATGATGAGGACACCCGCGAGGAAACGAAAGAGGCTCAGATAAATACGGAGGATGAAACCATTGGAAATGTAAAAATCTCCGTTGACGTGGTAGCAAGAATTGCAAGCATTGCCGCATCGGAAATAGATGGAGTATCATCAATGTATCAATCCTTTGTAGGCGGTGTAGCACAGAAGCTTGGCAAAAAGAATTCATCACAAGGCGTAAAGGTAGAAATTGTTGACGAAATTGCAAATATCGACTTGTACCTTGTTGTAGAATACGGAGTTAAAATCCCTGAGCTTGCCTGGAATGTACAGGAGAGCGTAAAGGCAAATGTTGAATCAATGAC
>CAKSGP010000259.1 GCA_934454745.1 uncultured Clostridia bacterium | reverse complement strand
TTGCTGATCTTATCAATTGTAAAAATAAAGTCCGTCAGTCCCGGTGAATACACCGCACCACCGGCACATGTTCCGGCTATGATCGCAATCTGCGGAATCACTCCGGATGCTAATGTATTCGTGTAGAACAACTCTCCACAGCCTGCTACGGATGCAGCGCCCTCCTGAATTCTTGCACCGCCTGAATCGTTCATACCGATTATTGGTGCACCCACCTTTGCCGCCATATCCATTACCTTGCAAATTTTCTTTGCATGCATTTCACCAAGTGAACCGCCTATAACGGTGAAATCCTGTGAATACACATAAACAAGACGACCATCAACAGTACCATATCCTGTCACAACGCCTTCGCCCGGTGCTTCTACGGTATCCATACCGAACTCTGTGCATCTGTGGCTTACAAAGGCATCAATTTCAACGAAACTTCCCTCATCCATAAGAGCATTAATTCTCTCTCTGGCAGTTAACTTGTTAGAATCGTGCTGTTTCTTGATTTTCGCCTCGCCTCCGCCGTTTTCTATCTTATTACGGCGAAATTGAAGTTCTGTCAGTTTGTCAACTGTTCCCATTGTTTGACCTCCGTTCTTTATTGATAAAGAGATAATTTAGATAAAATCAAAATTTATTACATTTTATCATATTACATACCATTATATCATTTTATTGAATTTTTTTCAATAATTTATTTTAATTTTAGTAATAGAAAATGCCGTTTTTTTTTACTGTTTTTTGTTGGATTTGCATATAAACTTTTTTCAAAAAAGTATTGACAAATCCTTATAGATGTGGTATTATATAGAAGTTGTTTGACATAAGACATTGCGGAATTGTGTAAGGGTAGCACTAGTGACTCTGACTCACTCTGTTCGGGTTCGAATCCTGATTCCGCAGCCAATCGCATCGGTAAAACCGATGCGATTTTTTTGTATAATGAAAAAAGACACAGACTCGCAAAAAGTCTGTGTCACATTGTTAAATATCAGTTTTTATAACTTCATTTTTCTCCCAGGATTCAAATGCCGCCTGCATAACCTTGATTACTCTCAGGGCCTGCTCCGGCTTAATTTTAAGCTCTGCTTTACCCTCGATTGCATCAACCAGCTGACGATATACCGGATCAAGATTATCCTCAACATCTGTTGGTTCGCTAAGAGTTATAGTTTCTACGCTGTTGGGATTTCTCGGAGCCATTGTCTTTGTAGGACCCGCCTTTGTGTAAACAATCTCCTCTGCCCATTTATCCTCTTTATCAATACAGCGTACAACCCTACCATCACAGTTCCAGTCGTCAATCTGTAAAGTACCCTTTTCACCAAGAACGTACCATCTCGGGTGAGTTATGTAGTTATTTGTAGCAACTTCAAGTCTTACTTCAATGCCGCTTTCAAGCATCATTACCATTCTAAAGTTATCGTCAACCTCAGGATACTGGATGCTATTCTTTGTACAATAAACACTTGTTACCTTATCGGGATACATATACATAATCTGGTCTATTAAATGCACGCCCCAATCAAGCATCATACCGCCGCCAAGTGCTTTAATT
Source organism: uncultured Clostridia bacterium (assembly GCA_934454745.1). Taxonomy (GTDB): domain Bacteria; phylum Bacillota; class Clostridia; order UBA1381; family UBA1381; genus Ornithomonoglobus. The sequence continues at coordinate 1,275 of CAKSGP010000259.1, read as the reverse complement.
GTACGCCAGCCTGAGGGCATACCTCTTGATCCCTCAACTCGTGATTCAATTACGTAAGGCTTACCTATAACACCTGATTCAACAGTTCTTCTCATAAGAATGTAATCTCTGTTTGTACGTCTGTTCTGGTCAACTGTAAACACTCTGTCATATTTCTTTGCAGCTTCCATTATAGACACAAGCTCATCTGCTGTAATAGTAACAGGCTTTTCACATATAACGTGCTTACCGTACTTCATAGCCTCAATTGAAAGCTCGGCGTGTACTTCGTTTGTTGTAGCAACAAGTACAATATCAATTTCAGGATCACTTAAAAGCTCCTCTTTTGAAGAATATGCCACAAGACCCTTTTCCTCAGCCGCTTTTAATCTATCGGGGTTAATGTCATAAACACCCTTAATCTGTACCTTTGTATTACCCTTTGAAAGCTGTGTATAATGATGGCCTGCCATACCGCCAAAGCCAATTATACCCAAGGAATACTTTTCTTTCATTATATCCACCACATTTCTCCCGGCTGTTCATAAATAAGCACTTCCTTAAGGAATGAAATGGCTTTTTCAAGACCTTCCTTAGGACTCATTAGTGAATCCTCATGTTCAATGCTTATTACTCCGTCATATCCAACAGCCTTTAATGTACTTATTAGGGCGTTCCACATTTCCTTGCCGTTTCCGTAACCTACTGTTCTGAATACCCAAGAACGGTCAAGAACATTTGCGTAAGAACCAACATCAAGAACGCCGTTTACGTTGGTATTTGTCTTATCAATTTTTGTATCCTTCGCGTGGAAATGATGAATAGCGTTATGTCTGCCAAGCTCTTTAATAACCTCAACAGGATCCATACCTTGCCATAGCAAGTGACTCGGGTCAACGTTAGCACCGATTATGTCGCCGACAGCTTCTCTGAGCTTTAATAGTGATGATGTGTTGTAAACACAGAATCCCGGGTGCATTTCAAATGCAATTTTCTTGATACCGTGTAATTTACAGAATTCAGCTTCTTTTTTCCAATAAGGAATAAGGACCTCATTCCACTGCCAGTCAAGTATTTCCAAATAGTCATTAGGCCAGGAACAAGTTACCCAGTTAGGATTTTTACTCGTTTCGCAATCACCCGGACAGCCCGAGAAACCAACAACTGTATCAACACCAAGCTTTTCAGCCAACAGAACAGCGTTCTCAAAATCATTATGGAACTGCTTTGCAATTTCCTTGTTCGGATGAACAGGATTGCCGTGACTACTTATTGCCGCAATTGACATATTGTTAT
>CAKSGP010000258.1 GCA_934454745.1 uncultured Clostridia bacterium | reverse complement strand
AATCCAAGGAGAGTGATATATGACATACAAACACTGGCTCAATGAGTGGCTTGAACATTATATCAAGCCTGTATCAAAAATAAGAACCTACGAAAGATATTGCGGATTATCAATACATATAAGCAAACATTTGGGAAATTTTGAAATCAACGAACTTTCCCCATTCATTTTGCAAAAATTCATTACTGAGATTTCAGAAAAAGGCAACATCAAGACAGGTGCTCCATTGTCTCCGAATACTGTAAATGCGATTATCACCGTATTGCAAAATTCGTTAAAAACAGCATTTACAATAGGTCTTACAAATGTATATGTCGGAGATAAAATTAAACGTCCGACCGTGACAGAAAAAGCGATTGAATGTTTTTCTCTATCAGAACAAAAAACAATCGAAACGGCTATTTTGAATGGTAAAAAGTCAAAAATGATTGGCGTTATTATTTGCTTGTACACCGGTCTTAGAATTGGCGAATTGCTTGCACTTGAATGGAAAGATATTGATTTTACCAAAGGGATTATTTCAATATCAAAGTCTTGTCATTATGGGCACGATGAAAACGGTGACTACAAACGTTTTACAGATACGCCTAAAACCAGTCATTCAATCCGTAATATTCCACTACCAAAACAGATGATTCCGTTATTAAAGCAATTGAAGAAAAGTAATAATTCGCAATATGTTGTTTCAGAAAACGGAAACCCGATTGCTGTTAGATCCTATCAGCGAAGTTTTGAATTGTTACAAAAACGCTTGAAACTAAAAAAGCGAGGATTTCACGCTTTGCGACACACATTTGCAACCCGAGCGATTGAATGCGGAATGGATATTAAAACACTTGCCGAAATTCTCGGTCACAAGAACTCAACTGTCACGTTAAACCGGTATGCGCATTCTCTAATGGAGCATAAAATTGAAATGATGAATCGTATCGGAAAACTATTATAAAAAGTGCGTCGATTATCATAATCGGCGCACCTTTATTATCCATATTATACCACAACCATACAAGAAAGTCAATGTACATAACCTTATCTTAGCGATTTTATTAAATATATGTTCCAAACAAACATATTCGGTGTACGAAAACATTGGAATTTGTGCGCCGATTATGATATTCGGTGTACAAAATTATTTGAAGTTTGTTCATCGAAAATGGAGGTGATTTCGTTGGAACAATCGAAAATTGAAGAAATCATATGTAAATTAGATTCTAATCATCCTTTGAAAAATGTGGGCAATACCGAATACCTAAATACTCTTATAGAAAAACTTGCAATCCTACAAAATCTAAAAAAAATAAAATTGAAAACACTTTTGTGCGGCAACGAACCATACTCTAAATACAAATACAATCAAGGCGTTGCCGAATTGATGCTTTATATTCTTTTTTCGCAGGAAAAACTCCCATTCACAAGTGAGGTAACACAAAATTCGGGCAACAACAGCAATGTCGATATTGTCCTAAAACATAAAGGCATATCTTTTAATTTTGAAGTAAAATCTCCGGAGTATGCCGAATTTGAAGAAGGTGTTTTAAGTGGCGGATATGCAAACAGGTTCGGAGATAAACAAAGTAACGCTTTTATGTTGTCCGAATTTAACGATATGTTAGCCCCTAATATCGGAAAGGCAGGATATAGAGAGATAAAGGAAACGCCACTTTCAGATAACAAGGTTAAAGATTGCTTGCTTTCGGCACAACAAAAATTTAGCACTCCATCGGAAACGAATTTCAACATCTTGTTTATCTGCACAACGACGGCGGAAATGGTTATGTATTGGAATTATATTGTAAACGAACAGTCGGGATTTTTTAATCCTGTTAGTGATATAAGTTCTTTTCTAAGTACGAATAAACAACCGTTGAATAGAAATGATTTCAACCGAGTCAATGCAATTATCTTGTCAAACGCAATTACACTAAATGAGCGTAGAGATGCAAACGCATGGGACATTGCCAAAGCAATAAATATTGTTTTATCAAATCCGTTTGCCGAATGTAACTCAGTTGGCAAATTTCAAATCCTGTCCGAAATCTTTCCACATAAAACTTGTGAATTTGTAAAAATGATATTTGATGAAAGGGTCAAACATCCTGATATACCCGAGTTGTGTCACGCATATACATTTGTTTCGGAAAACGGTTATAACATAAATCAAGAAAAAACTAAAAGAGGAGAAAATCGATGAGAAAGGAATATATTGTAAGAAGTTTTGACGTTTCCTATTTTAATCATATGGCAACAACAATGGACGAAGAAAGGTTTGAATGGAGTCTGAACGAAGAATATGGCAAACATGGATTTTCGATTTGTGCAACAATTCCGCAAATAAATGCGGAAGAAAAGGTCGTTGCTTACAAGTTTATTTTTGTAAAAGATTTAGAAGGAGATGAGGAATAATCATGAACAGAACTTCAACGAAAATAATTTTTACAATCTGTACCGCATTTTTACTTTTCTTCGCGGCGTTTTTCGTAACACAAAGCGTTAATATTGCTTATGCCGAAGAAATTCAAGCACCTACCGCAACGGTAACCGGTGCTTGTGGGGCTAATGCGACTTGGAATTATTATGAAGATATTTCCACATTAGAAATTACCGGTAGTGGAAGCGTCAACACATACAATGTGGGGGCAACGCCTTGGTATTCCTATGCCGACAATATCAAAAAGATCATTGTGAACGATGGGATAACCGGTATTAGTAGTGGCATTTTTAGCGGAATGTCAGCATTAGAAGAGTTGACAATACCGTTTGTGGGTAGCAATAAGTTTTGTTATTATTTCGGAACCGACAGCTATACAAACAGTTATTCAGTTCGCAATTATTATTATCAAAATTA
>CAKSGP010000257.1 GCA_934454745.1 uncultured Clostridia bacterium | reverse complement strand
GACTAAAAGGGAAAGACCGCAAATACCGTACGGAAACACAGGCAAGACCGAAAAAACTCCCTACGGTACTGTAAGAGAGCTTGCAAAATGCAGTCTATTTACCGCCTCGCTTTTAGAGCTTAACGGTAAAACCGATATACACTGCGAAGACAGCTTTACTTCTTTACTGGTGCTTGAAGGCAAAGTGACCGTCAAATGGAAAGACGGTGAAATTGAAGCCCTAAAGGGTGCAAGCATTTTTGTGCCGGCGGGTTGCTTAACAGAGCTTTCGGGTGAAGCTGAAATACTAATAAGCAAAGTATGAAGTTTATTAAATACTACTATGAAGATAAGAGTTTCCGTATTAGATAAAAACCGATGAAATAATTATATAAAACCCATATAAATATAACGCCGTCTAATGAAATTTAGGCGGCGTTATATTTTATAGATTCTTTAAAAAAGTTCGCTTTTTTCAAATATTTCCTCTTATTGTTAGTAAAGGAGCAAAAAAGATGGGGAAATATATTTTTGATGAGTCGGATTTGGATGATGAAACGGTTTTATATATAGATAAATATTTTAAAAAAGTTATAATCAACGCCAAAAAACAATATTTGAACAGATTGGCTAAGGATACAAAAATAATTTTAAATTATATGGAAGAACTCAGAATAAATGAAAGCGCTTTTTATGGCATTGAGGATCTTACCTATGAAGAATTCAAAATAGATAATATGAGCGTTAGGATATACAACGAAAACATAGCAAATGCTCTTAAACAAATGAATTATAAACAGCAATATGTAATAATCAAAGATTTTTTCTTTGATGTACCGCTTGATAAAATAGCAGAGGAATTAAAAGTCAGTACCAGAATGGTAAATAAGTATAAAAAGAGTGCTATGAAGATTTTGAGAGAGGAATATGAAATAAATGAAGGAACGGCCGGTGCCGGAAAAAGCATTCCTTATGAAAATACTTAATATGGAAACCGGATATGAAAAAGAACTTATTGAATTTTACAGAGGTTACATACAATCAGCGTCGATGGTGAGCCTGTTTTCAGGATTTGGGGATAACAATGCTTATTTTGTTGAGGATTTGGAAGATGAACTCAATCTTGCACTGATAGCTGCCGTACCCACATTGATAAAAACATTGTATAAGAAGAAAAATAAATTAAATTGCTAACAACGGTCATTGCCGTGTTATAAACGAACCTTGAAAAATATGCCGGCAGGCATTATAGAAAGCATACTGTAAAACAGTGGGTGAGCGGTGTCTGATATTGGCACAGAAAGCAAGATGTGACAGTTTTTGCTCGCGATGAACCCTCAAAAGACACTTGCCGTGGGCTTGGACGGCGAGCGGGTGTTTAGTCAGCCCGTTGCAGTATGTCCCGACGGAGGGGCTAAATACTCCGACAGTTAAATATAAGTGTTGAAAACAGGAGTGTAATTCTAATGAATGCGGCAAATAACAATATTTTAAAAAGGTTACTCGGCAATCAAAATATCACTGTATCATTTTCCGAGGAGGAAACAGAGGATGTTAAGGCAAACATTTTTTCACTTCTTTTAAGCATATATAAATCCCGTATTGAATCGGAAGTCAAAGGCAGTATAAAATGAAATTTGACAAAATAACTTTTAAGTGCTATACTCTCGGGCGAAATCCAAAAGGATTTACGAACCTTGAAAACCGAATAAATTAGTTCAGGTGATTTCGTATAGTACATATTAAGAGGGAAGTCACATGAAAAGAGCAAATTGTTTATACAGGGTTTCAACAAAAAAGCAAGTATATTATGTTGTATCGGAATTAGGCACCTTAAAGGACGATATTCCGATGCAAAAGCAGGCGTGCAGAGAATTTGCAGACAATCACGGCTGGGTAATAGTCAAGGAATTTGAGGAAAAAGGCGTATCCGGCTTTAAGGTCTCGGCTAAAAAGCGCGACGCAATACAGGATTTGAAAGAGGCAGCTCTTAGGGGAGAATTTGATGTTCTGCTGGTGTTTATGTTTGACCGAATAGGCAGAATAGATGATGAAACGCCGTTTGTGGTTGAATGGTTTGTCAAGCACGGAATTGAGGTGTGGAGCGTCCGCGAGGGCGAACAGCGTTTCGATAGCCATGTAGATAAGCTTACAAACTACATAAGATTCTGGCAGGCGTCGGGTGAGAGCGAAAAAACCTCGATGCGAATTAAAACCCGTATGCATCAGCTTACTCTTGACGGAATTTATACCGGCGGTCCGGTTCCGTTCGGATATAAGCTTGTGGGAACCGGGGTCAAGAACCGAAAGGGCTATGAAATCAACAATCTTCAGATTGAAGAAGGCGAGGCCGAAATTGTTCGTATGATATTCAATAAATTCCGCTGCGATGGTTACGGCTCGTACCGCATAGCTCATATTCTTAACGATGCAAAGGTGAAAACGCATAAGGGCAGTAATTTCCAAAGCAATACGATATTAAGAATTCTCCGCAACAAAATTTACACAGGCTATCTTGTTTCGGGGGATGCCGTATCTCCGTATATTCCCGAGTTACATATTATAGATAACGAAGAATTTGAAGCGGCACAGTTTATTTTAAAACAAAGAAGCCGTAAGGACGAGGAGAAACGGCAGATAGCAATGAACACAAAGGGTAAAGCAATGCTTTCGGGTAATGTTTTTTGTGCCCACTGCGGACATCGGCTTACGACTATTTGTTATCATGATAAATACGAGCGTAGGGACGGTACGGTGAACATAACCAACATTATTAAATACTCATGCTATCATAAGAGCAGGAAGCTTTGCGAGTGCGACGGTGCTACAACCTACCGTGCGGATCAGGTTGACGCAATTGTTTCGGAGT
>CAKSGP010000256.1 GCA_934454745.1 uncultured Clostridia bacterium | reverse complement strand
GGCCGTTTTTTATAGTACTGTTCTGTTCTTGGCTCAGGTGTTGAAGTTTCTTTGGTATCACCATTAAGACCAAGGAGTGTAGCACACACTATTGATCCGTTTCTATCGGAAAATTCATTGCAGAGTTCCTGCACCTTTGCATAAACCTCTGCTCTTGAATCATGAGGGTCACTCCCTGTTGACATTAAGATGCCAATGACCATTGTCATTCCCGACACTGCCCCGCAGGTAAGACGTAAACGTCCCATTCCTGCGCCGAAGCCTTCTGAAATTTTCATTGCTGTATCAAAATCTATTTCCAGGTCATCACAAAACGCACCTAATACAGATTGGGAGCAGTTATACCCTGACCGAAATAGTTCCTCTGCCTTTTCGCTTCTGTTTATCATTTAATTATTCCTTTAGATTTACTCTTTTGACATTAAATCCGAAAACAGCGATGCCTTGTATCTTGCTGTTACAACACGGTCATTCTCGCAAGGATCTTCTATAACCTTAATTCCTGTAAATTCAGCATCTTCAAGAATTTCAGATACGGACTCACCCTGATTATATCCAATTTCAAAAGCAATATAGCTGTTATCCTCCATAATTTCAGGGGCAAGTTCAACTATTCGTTGATAGAACATCAGTCCGTCAAAACCGCCGTCAAGTGCTTCGGGAGGTTCATAGCTTGTTACAATATTGTCAAGGCTAAAGATAGTATCCGTTTCGATATAGGGCGGATTTGATACTATTACATCAAATTTCCCCTCCGGAACCTCCTCAAGTATATCGCAATGCTCAAGCTTGACATTAACACCATTAAGCTCTGCGTTTTTCTCTGCAACCTCAAGTATTGCCTCACTGTAATCAAGAAGTGTAACCTCTGCATTGGGACAGAATTTTGCAATACTTATTCCAACACATCCACTGCCTGTTCCTATGTCAAGAACACGCACCTTTTTATCCTTAATTTTATTAATAACCGTTTCAACAAGTGTTTCCGTATCCTGACGGGGAATCAAAACAAGGTTATTTACCTTGAATGTCAAACCCATAAATTCGGTTTCGCCAAGTATGTATTGAAGCGGCTCACCCAAATTACGACGTGAAACTATCTCCATAATTTCCGCCCTTTCACCATCAGTTATCTTACGGGGATCTTTAATGAAATCCTCCTGTGACATTTTTGTAACATGAGATATAATCCAATCCGCCTCATGCTCATTATCCCCTAATTCTTTGCGTACTTCTGCACGTAAACTCCCGACTACCATTTGTCCTCCTCTTTATTCTCAGGTATACACGGTTTCATTGATTCTATCGCAACCTCTATCTGTGATTCGTCAGGCTCACGGGTTGTAAGTCTTTGAAGCCACAAACCTGGTTTCGAAAGAAATCCCACACATTTGTTTTTACTTCTTCCTGCCCATTTAATTATTTCATATGACAAGCCTGCTACAATGGGTAAACACAGAATCCTTGTACCCATTCTCAATAGAATTGCTATAACCTTGCTAAACTCATCAAATCTCGGCAAAAAAGCATATACAATAATACTTATGATCATAACAAACAACAGAAAACTTGTTCCGCAACGAGGGTGGAAACGCAACTGTTTTTTGACATTTTCTACCGTAAGCTCCTCCCCTGCCTCATAGCAGGCAATCGTTTTATGTTCAGCACCATGATATTCAAAAACTCGCTTAATCTCTTTCATCTGCGATACAAGTGCCATATATCCGAGAAATATTAACATTCTGATAATTCCTTCAAATAAGCTTGTAAATAGATGATGATTTGTAATTTTACTAAGTGCAGGAATTGCCTCAACTGCACCGGAAATGACTGAGGGAAGCAGTATAAAAAGTCCTACACTCATTATTACGGACAAAAACACTGCAACATATATTACAACATCCTTTATCTTATCGCCAAGCTTATCCTCAAGCCATTTATCGAGTTTACTTTCGGATTCTTCTTCCTCTACATCAACAAATTCAGCACTGTACATCAACGCTTTCATTCCTATAACAAGACTGTCAATAAAATTTATACAGCCTCGAAAAATAGGCAATTTCCATATTTTTGCGTGATTTTTTGTTCCGTTATCATCAATCTTGTTAACAATCTCGCCGTCAGGCTTACGGACTGAAACTACGGTTTTATACGGGCCACGCATCATTACGCCTTCCATAACCGCCTGACCGCCGATTGATGTTTTATGTTGTTCTTCTGCCATTTATACGACAAATTCTCCTTTCAAATTAACAGCACGGTCCGGGGCAGGGGCCGCCGCATAAACATGGCAAGCACAAACACGGGCACCCACAATCGCTTGCTGAATACATTCCTCCGCCTGTGTTATAGGAATCCGCCCTGTTTCTTACACCGTTTAAGGTGTCTTGATATTCAGAATTACCGGGCTCCATTCTTACCGCTGTTTCAAGATAATTTAATCCGTCATTGTATCTGCCTGATTTTATATTTGCCAAGCCTGATAAATAATACCATTCAGCAGTTTTAGGCAAATTTTGCAGCATCATAAGCGCCTGCATGATCATATTCATTCCCAATAATTGTCTTACCGTAGAAAATGACGGTGTTGCATTTGTATATCCTCCGCGGTTGGCATATCCGCCGCCACCGCTGCCGGAATACGTCCCTGACGATGTACCGCTTGCACCTTTTTTCATTATAATATCATAAGCTTTGTTAATTTCTTTCATTTTCTCTGCCGCAAGGTCAGCTAAAGGATTATTCACATACTTGTCGGGGTGATATTTTTTCACCAGCTCCTTATATGCTTTCTTGACGGTTTCTTCGTCTGCATTTTCCGAAACGCCCAATACTTTGTACGGATCCATTTCTATCC
>CAKSGP010000255.1 GCA_934454745.1 uncultured Clostridia bacterium | reverse complement strand
GAACTGTACGGCATAAAGTGATTTTTCCTCGTTGCACATTGCCGCCGTAGGACAGTTATCGGTAGTTGCAATAATCTTAAAGTCTTTAGGAATTTCTTTTATATAGTCAGTATGGCTCATAAAACAAACGCCGTTTTTGGGGACATTTACCGTAAGCTTACTGTCTTTATAATATATCTTCGTTTTTCCGTATTCGGATATGTCATTTGCACTTGCAATTTCTCCCCCTGCCATATATGCCATAAGCTGTGCACCGTAGCATATGCCAAGAATCGGGATATTGCAGTTTAGTATTTCCTTATCATAGTGGGGTGAAGCTTCATCATACACACTGTTAGGGCCGCCTGTAAAAATAACACCCTTGTAGCCCTCTGCCACAATATCATTTACAGAAATTTTATTATAAGGCTTTATTTCTGCATATACTCCGTTTTCACGGACTCTGCGGGCAATTAGCTGATTATACTGACCTCCAAAATCTAAAACAAGTATTTTCTCCACTACATTTTCCTCCTATTGTGATGGTAATATTTGTTTAACTGTGTTTTTTGGGCTGTCTGCCTGTTATATTCAGTGAATTACTTAATATTATTTACAGCTCTTTTCATTACCTCAGTATATGCGTCCTCAACACCGCCTAAATCTCTGCGGAATCTGTCTTTGTCAAGCTTTTCGCCTGTTTCGCTGTCCCAAAGTCTGCAAGTATCGGGGCTGATTTCGTCAGCTAATATAATAGTACCGTCTGCTGTCTTACCAAACTCAATCTTATAGTCAACAAGAGTTACGCCGCACTCGCTCCAGAATTCCTTTAGTACTTCGTTCACTTTTAGTGCATAATCTCTTATTAAATCAAGCTCTTTCTGTGTTGCCGCACCTATTGCAACTGCGTGGCTGTCGTTAAGGAGCGGATCGCCAAGATCATCGTTCTTATATGAAAACTCAACTGTGGGCTCAGCAAAAGGTGTGCCCTCCTCTACACCATATCTCTGTGAGAATGAGCCTGCGGCAATGTTTCTTACAATTACCTCCAAAGGAACGATAGTAACCTTCTTTACTACTGTTTCACGCTCTGAAAGCTCCTCAACATAATGTGTCGGTACACCTTTTTTCTCTAACAACTGCATAAGCATATTGCTCATTTGGTTATTAATAACACCTTTACCGGATATAGTACCCTTTTTAAGTCCGTTAAAAGCAGTAGCATCATCCTTATATGACACAATAAGAAGCTCCGGATTTTCTGTTTCATAAACCTTTTTAGCTTTTCCCTCATAAAGTAAATTTTTCTTTTCCATCTTTTAATCAACCTCGTTTCTTTTTAGTATCTGTTTACTATGAATTCGTTTCCTTGCAATTCTATAACGTCATCTAAAGGAGCAAGCTCCCCGAAATCGCCGTATCGGCGTTTTATGGCATTGCTCAGAATGTAATCGGTAAGTTTCGGATTTTTCGGCAGTAACGGACCATGCAGATATGTTCCTATGAGATTTTTATAAATCACTCCGTCATATCCGCAATTATCGTAGTTTCCGTTTCCGTATATAACCTTACCAAGGGGTTTATGGTTTCCGATAAAGGTTCTACCGCCGTGATTTTCAAATCCGACAATATGGGATTCTCCTAAAAAATCAGTTTTGAGAATTATATCTCCTATAAGCCTGTCTTTGCCCGTTTCTGTGTATATATCAAGTATTCCCAAGCCAGGAATGGTTTCATCCCTAAGCTTGTAATAATTACCCAAAAGCTGATAACCGCCACAGATTGTAAGCATAGAGCCGTTATCCTCAACATACGCTTTTAGCTCATTTTTGAAGTTTAGAAGGTACTTACATACCCACAGCTGTTCATTGTCTGCACCGCCTCCAATGAAGATAAAATCCACATCAGAGAGGTCAGGCAAGCTGTCGCCGTTACAGACTCTTACAACCTCGCAATCGATTCCTCGCCACTGTAAGCGTTTTTGTAAACACATAATATTTCCGCTGTCAAAGTATTGATCTAACAAATCGGGGAACAAATGCAAAATCTTTAGTTTCAATAAACACACCTCCTTTTCTCAAATGTAAAACCTACCAATTTCTCTGACAAGTTAAAAAAATGAGGCAACGAGGTCTAAGTTTTCGCCAAGACTCCATTGCCCCGAATAACTATTAAATTATAAATTGCCAAAAGCAGACAGAAACCCCTTGGGTGTAAACTCCAAGACGCCTTTGCCTTTTCTCTCATATTATACTCTTTTCAAAATGATTTGTCAACTATTTAGAACAAAGTTGTTAAAAGTTTAATGTTACTTTTACGAGTTGATTTTACTTTTTAGAACCTCCGCCAAAGCAGTGGGATTTGCCTTGCCGCAAGTTAATCTCATTCCGCTTCCTATAAGGACTTCAAATACCTTTTCGTTGCCGTTTTTATAGTCTGTAACAAGGTTTTGATTATCCTTAATAATATCATCTGAAATGGCAGATAATGTGTCATAATCATTAATCTGTGCAAGACCTTCTTTTTCTACCACGGCTTCAGGATCAAAGTCATCCTCCCACATTCTGCCGACTAATCGTTTCAACGTTGAGGAGTTAATAATCTGATCACCGAACAAATCTGCAAGCTTTGCCAGATTATTTGGTGCTATGGCACAGGAAAAGCTTCCCTTAGTTTTTGCCATTATCTCTGTAATCAGGATATTTGCCGCAATTTTATAATACTTTGTGTATTTTACAACCTCTTCATAGTATTTTGCTGTATTTGGATCGATCAATAAAGTATCGCTGTCATACGCAGTAAGTCCGAAGCGTTCCATATACTTTTGCTTTTTAGTATCGGGCAGTTCCCCGATCTGACTTTTCAAGGTCATAATATCATCATCTGTAA
>CAKSGP010000254.1 GCA_934454745.1 uncultured Clostridia bacterium | reverse complement strand
ACGACTTTTTGCCGCATGCTATGCCGACATTGAGAAAGTCTTACTTGACCTGTCCGTCGTTTCGCATTGTGCCGACGGAATTTGATAATCGTTTTCTTTGCCTACTGCGCATTAGCCTTTGCGCTGTGAAAGAGTTGACTTCCAAGCGTTTTTATGCTATACTGAAGGCAGAAAAAACATTTTGAACGGAGGCACGCGAATGACTAAAGATATTGTAAAGTCTGTTGTGGATAAAGCCGATCCGATTGGGTTGCTTGGGATGTGTTGCCCGGCAGATGAATATGATTCCGAAATCGAGATAATTTTTGCACGCATCCGAAAAGGCATGTCCGCAGACGAAATCGCAAAGGTCATTCATGCCGTGTTTCTTGAAATGTTCAGCGAGTCAATTGACACTAAGCTCTGTGACACCATGGCATGCGAAATGCTCTCACTTGATTGCTGACCACACCTTTGACCACTTACGGCTTCGGACTACCCGGATTTTATGCCGCAAAGAGCACACGAAAGCAGTCCACCAGGACTAAAAAGCCCCGAAAAGCCCGTAAAATCACGTAAAAAATCAGGATTTTAGCGTTTGGGACTTCGATGCCGTCGGTTCGAATCCGGCCACTCCGACCAAACCTCCCGCGCGGTGCACGGGAGGTTTAATTTTTATAATTCGGAAAAAATTACAAAGCTATAGATGCAACTGAATTTTGGATGGATTTGAACTACCAAATAGACTAATTAACAAATTTATGATATAATTTAATAAACCTATGCACCCAAATTCAAAAACGGCACACTATATGGATGAAAGGAGGCGAGAAAATGCAGAAAACGAACGAGATGCGTGATCGGCTTATCAATGAATTTGTCGAAAACTATATGGAGAAGCTGTTTTACTTCTGTCTGAAGAAGACAGGAAGTCATATTGAAACGGAGGATCTGACGCAGGAGATATCACTTCATATCATCGCGGCTTTGAATAAAGGCACGATACCAACGAGCTTTTCGGCGTGGGTATGGCAGATCGCGCGCAACCGTTATTCGACATGGGCAAAGGAAAAGCATAATCGAAACGAATCGGTGACAGGTTCCGATATCGGTGATTATGAAATCGAAGATGAAAGCGAAAATATCCTTGATGAAATGGTTCATACAGAGCAAATGGCTCTGCTCCGACGAGAATTGGCGTTTATTAAGAGCGATTATCGCAGCATAGTCGTTGCCTATTATATCGAAAATAAAAACATTCGTGAAATTGCAGAATCACTCTCACTTTCCACGAACACGGTGAAGTCCCGACTTCTCCGTGCAAGACAAATTTTGAAAGAAGGTTTGAATATGGCAAGAGAATTTGGTGTAAAAAGCTATAAGCCGGAGGAAGTGAACTATATCAACAACTGTTCACGCCCCGGCAACAAGAATCAACCCTATAGTGTGATGGAACACAAATTGTACCAGAATATTCTGCTTGAAGCATACGGAAATCCATCCACCGCCGAAGAACTTTCATTGGAACTTGGCATTGCACTCCCTTATATGGAGGATGAACTGGAATGGTTGACACGGGAAACCTTTTTGATCAAAGACGGAAATAAGTATCAAACAGCTTTTCCTATCGTAAGCTGTTCCGCACAAGAGCAGGTGCATTTCGCTTGGTTAACCGCTGCGCCCGCGATTACAAAAGCCCTGATCTCTTTTGTGGAGTATCTGAATGATGCATTTGCGGGGCAAGGAGAAAATTTCTACGGTCAATATCAGGACTACGAAAGCGCCAAGTGGTCGATTTTGATGTTGGCGTTTGATTATTTCGTGTATAAGACACCGAAAATCCGTGATTTTACCCGGCGTCCCGACAACGGATATTGGGACATAATCGGATACCAAAAGCGATCTGTAACAGAGCCGAATTTTGTCGGAAATCACGGTGGCTATTATGGTTTTCAACAGTTCAAATATGAGTTCGAAGGTATTTCAGATCGAACACCGCCTTATCTTAACGAAGAGGAATCGAAGATTCTGTATGAATTTGTCATAGGGAATGCGGCGGACGCAAATGATGAAATTATTGAAAAACTGCTTGGATACGGATATTTGAAGAAAAACGGAAGTACGTATATTCCGGATATAGTCACAATCAGAATGGAGGCAATCCGAAATGCGGTTCAGAACATGGACGAGAGCGTAATATCTGAGCTTTCTGTGTTGGCTGGACATACAAAAGCTTTGCTAAAAAACTTATATGACGAGGTTTACTGCATCATTTGTGCTGATCTTCCACCCATCTTTTCAAATGATATTTATCAATGCAGAATGGCAGTTTCTAATTGCTATTTCTGCCGTGGATATGTTATGGCAGAAGCATTGAAAAGCGGGTATTTGCTCTCTTGCAATCAAGTAAGTCCCGCAATCGGTGCACATTTTTGGCTTGATTCATAAAATGGCACCTCTACATATCAGCGTGCGCTCATCATCGCCAAGGGAGAAGTGTACTTTCATGTTACATCTAAATTGGCTAACACAAATCCGGCATCTAAATTGACCTGTAAACATAAAAATCAGCCGAAAATGAGGTTTTTTGCCCCACTTTCGGCTGGTTTTTGATTATAATTGATATTTTACCGCTACTTCGGCAAATCTCCTGACGGCAGAAAAGCAGATTGTGCCACAGTTACAGCATAAGCCGCTTTCTTTTTTCGGAAAACCATTTCTTTGCTACTGCACTGTAATTTTTACACAGTGAAATAAGTTGACTCCCAGTCATTTTTATGCTATAATGAAGCCAAAAGTATAGAGTTTTTAACATACAGAAGTGGGATTTATAGTATCAAAAATAATCATAGGAGGGGAAGAAAAATGAAAAGAAATAAGAAAACCGTTCT
>CAKSGP010000253.1 GCA_934454745.1 uncultured Clostridia bacterium | reverse complement strand
TTTTTCATTTTCTTTCCTCCTAAATTATTATTTAAATTTGTGCCGTTTTCCTAACATAAGTATAACATAAAAAAGCTCTAAAAGATATGCAAAATATCTATTTGTTTAGATGAAATTTCTATATGCGCTGTTCACAATGTCATAAATCATGCTTTTCACACAATTTATTTGAACTATTATTTTTCATCTTTCATTCCATATTCAATTGTTCTCTGATCTTCTTCCCAAGCTTTTTTGTGTGCTTCATAAACTGCATCAGGGATCTCAGGTTCTCCCTTCGAATACGGGCAAAGCAATTGATCTCCCGCAACATTTGGATCCGTGCATCTATTATCATTTCTGTACTTTTCCCTGACATTTAAATCATGCAAATCGGGTATATCAATAGGAATTCCGCCGTTTAGAACAGAAATGTATCCGAAAAAGCCGCACATCCATGCATTGAGCGCTTCATATACATCAACTATTTCAGCGTCTTCCACACCTGCAATATAATCAAAGGCATTATGCAAGCAATAAAAATCGCTTCCGCCATGACCGTGCTTTTTAGCCACTTCAGAGTAAGGATACTCCGGAATATAAGTTTTAATATCCTTATGATATGTAGTTATTTCTTTAGCATCCAAATTAGTATAAACCCGAGAAACATCCGACTGTTCCGCATCTTCTCTTGCTGATTCAATTCTTCCTTTTGAACCATAAACCGTATACCAAATTGAATTTTTAGAGCAGCCTACGCCATGAATACTTTTAACCAATGCTCCATTTTCAAGAGTTACCATTTCTATTGCAGTATTTCCCGCAGCAGCACCCATACGAGCCATACGGGAATTAAACGGACATTAAAACCCGTAACACGTATCGGTCGCATACCGGTTATATGAAGTAAAGGACCGACAGAATGTGTACAATAAAAGAAAGCGCTCATTCTGTTTCGCCAATGATTACGATCTCCGTGCGTAAGTTTATACCAACCCGGCTCGCAATTATGCAAATACTCGCCTTCTCCGTATTCAAATTCTCCGAGTTCTCCTGCCTGATATTTAAGTCTCATTTCATGCGGGGCATTCATAAAGCAATAATTTTCGGCATAACAATATTTTTCCCCCGTTCTTTCAATGCATTCTATAAGTTGCACCGCTTGCGCCATGGTTTGAACGGGCAAAACTTCACTTATAACATGCTTACCCGCTTCCATTGCTTTTATTGCAAACGGGGCATGCTCCGTGGAATAATAGCCAAAACGACAACATCCATATCATGTTTAAGGAAAAGATCATAATCCGTATAGTATGTGATTTTGTCTGTTCATAATTTTTCCGCATCCTTTTTTAACCCCTCCTCCCATTTATCGCATATGGCAACAACCTCTGCATTGTCAGCGTCATTGCAATAGCGCTAAATCATACTTCCGCGACCTATTCCTATAACCCCTACCTTAACTTTTGACATAATTCTACTTCTTTCCGATAACAACAAATATGAAATACCCAAGTAATATTTACATACTAAATTGTTAAGCATAATGATAAATATTTGAAATTACATATTGATTATATAACATTCAACAAAATAATAAATGTAATATTTCTATTTTTGTGTGCCTTTTTCCACTTGATATTGACTTTTTAAAAAGCTATGATGAAATTAAATAAAAAACCGAGGCGTAATATGGAAAACATATGAAAATTTGTAAAATCAAACAAATCAGTTGAAAATATCAATATAATAAATTTTGTTTATGAAAAAAAATCCGATTTTAAGCAATCATTTATCACTTCTGCCTGTCATTCTTTATGTCTTGTTATCTCCGGAAACGGTGTATTGCATACTTTAAACGGAAATTTTAATATTGAAAAAGGAAATCTGTTTTTTACATTTTCGGCAAAACCGTATTAGGGGGTGCGGACATATTCTTGGACTGTTTAAACAGCTAATCCAAGACTATGTCTGTACTCTACCGGGCTCATATATCCCAGAGATTGTTTAATACGTTTGGTGTTATACCAGATGATATAATTATTAATTTCATCTATGGCAACACCGCACAGAAAAAATGTGCCGGATGCGGGAAAATGTGATATAATTAATCCATGAATAAACAGATGACAATATCCGTATTCAGAGACGAACTGGCACAGGTACGGACGAAGAAAAAAGAATTTCTCGCACAGATTGAACGGATTGTCCCGTGGAAGGAATGGCTTGCGCTGATTCAGCCGTGCTACTATAAAGGAGAGCGCGGCAACAAACCTTACCCGCTGGAAATCATGCTTCGTCTGTATCTCCTGCAGAACCTGTACGATCTCAGCGATGGGGCAACGGCGGCGGAAGCAATTGATAGCCGTGCCTTTTCGGATTTCTACGGTGTGGATTCCAGCAATCAGGTTTCGGATGGGGATACCATGGGACGCTTTCGCAATCTTCTGCTCAAGAACGGGCTGCAGGAAAAGCTGTTTGCTCGGGTGGTTACGCTGCTCACACAGCGGGGACTGATACTGAAAAAGGGGACGATTGTGGACTCCACCATCATCGCTGCTCCGTCTTCCACCAAAAACAGGAAAAAGAAGCGCGATTCCGATGCCTATCAGGTGAAAAAGGGCAACACATGGCATTTCGGCTATAAAGCCCATGTCGGCGTGGACAGGGAAAGCGGATTGGTGCATACGGTAGAGGCTACGGCGGCGAATGTCCACGATGTGACCGAAACATCCAAGCTGCTGACCGGAGACGAGGATGAAGTCTACGGTGACAGCGGCTATCTCGGCGCGGAAAAGCGCGAGGATGCCGTCGTAGAAAACAAATTTGGCCGAAAAATCCGGTACAAGATCAACCTCCGTCCATCCCGGATAAAGAAGCTGAGCAAAGAAGAACAGGCAGTCG
>CAKSGP010000252.1 GCA_934454745.1 uncultured Clostridia bacterium | reverse complement strand
CTTATAATGTTTGACGGCAGCAAACCGGATGCGATTTTTACCGGTGTACTTGAAAGACTGCCCTTAATGCAATCAAATAGGGTTTGGGGACTTATCAGTTTGGTGCGGGTTTTACCGTTTTCGGTTATCTCAAGCCTTACCGATTTGTCTTCTTTGATATGGATTACAACTTCATCATCTATCATGCTGCTTTCCTCATTTCTTGTTGTGCCTCCGTAAGCTTTATAACTTTCGGTTTGCCGTACAATTCCTCATAGAGTTCCCGGCTTTTTTGATCATAATAATCGCGAATTTCAAACAGAGTATCAAGCAATTCAATATGTTGTTCAAAATAACACCCGGTTTCTACAATAAACATATACCGTTTCTTTTTAATGATTTTTCGCGGTATCCATAAATTCCAGGCAATGTTTTGAAGATATGATATTTTAATAATTTCGCGAATATCGTTTTCGGCTCCTGTTACATGCGGATTTTTCTTAAAACTTATCTTGTTAAGTTTACTGTGCTCTTTACAAAGCTCGTAAAACTTAACCAGTCCGGGAAAGCTGAATTTATATAAGATACTGTCTGTATATTCAAGTTCCACGAATTCCGATGATAAACCCGCAATTTCTTCCCAAGCCAGGCAAAAAGAGTCTTCGGAATTAAGAAAATTTCCGGTATGGCTCACACTATTTCTAAACAATATTTCTTCCAGTCTTAAAGATTCTAAATAGCCGTTAAGTTCAGGAATATCATTAAACATAAGCGCCTCCTATATGAATGTAACGGTGCTTGTGAGCGGTCTTGCATATTTGCATGCTTTATAAACCGTACCTAAGAGTTTCCAATCACTTGTACCGTCATAATATTCTTCATAGTAGTCGTATAAGTCTGTGATATCTCCTTGGTCAAAGGCATTAAAATCAAGATCGGCAGAATGTATTTTCTGCTCGGCAAACAGAGGCTTTAACACATTTTCAACCAAATAACTGAGTCCCTCTGTCTGTTCGCCTTCGGGTTGCTTTATCAGATACTTTGGTTTTTCCCTTTGCAAACGGGCGCCGGAAAGCTTTTTTCTTAACTGGTCGAGGTCAAGCACATATGTCATTAAGCTTCACCGCCCAGATATAATTTAGTTGTTCCTGCGCGCTTGTCGGTTTCAACACTGAAATAGCCGCCGCCAAACAGCATATAACGGGAACGAATAGTGCCGCAGGCATCTTTTACTCCGTTGTTATTACATAGCCATTGACGTTCGGATACTTCGCCCCAATCGCCGTATCGGTGGCGTGTTACAGCTACCAAAGCATCGTGGCGTGTTATCTTGTCAGAAACATCGGGTTGAACAATATAATGTTCAATTCCAAGATCTATTTTTAGAAAGGGTTTGTCCGAGTTTTCATTATTTGCCCGTTTCAGCATAACCGCCGCTTTTTCCCGCTGCCTGCAACGGTTAAGAAAATTTTCGTATGCATAGTCAATTTCCTCGGTTTTGGCACGGGAGCTGCGGATGACCTTATCCATAAGGTCTTTGGCAATATTTGCTCTGCGATTTGCAAGAGCAAGGCGGATTTTAGCAAAGAAAAATTTAATACGATTCATAAACATTCTCCTCCGGTATTTATTTACGCAGCCATTGTCAAGAGATTTTCCGTTGCTTTATTCTGAATAAGGGAAATTTCATCAAACAGAGCATTAACACTCATTCTAAGCATTGTGGCAATATCCATTTTAGAATAACCCTTCAATAAAAGATTTACAATGCGTTTCTGAGTGGCATTGAAGCTCCTCATTGTTTCATCAAAAGCAATAGCAGAAATAGCCTCGTTCATTGTATTCTTTACATCCATGATAGCTTTTTCAATCTCATATGCGTTTTCGTAACACTCGCTGAAACTTATAACTGTCGGTGCTCTGTGCAAAGACTTTTCGTGTGCGGCGCATTCGACACTCATCATTACAGCAGCGAATTGATTAAAATCATCTGTGCCTGCAGAGATATGATATTGCTGCACTGCCTTTAAAAAGCCGTTTACAGCAGGATCGTAATAATCGTCTTCTGACAGATTGTTTTCTGCCAAAAAGGAATAGACCTGTGCAAAGTGTTTTGCTGCAAACGCAGACTCTTCCGGGGTAAAAATGCGGGGTTGTTGATTTAACATTGATTTGTCCTCTTTTCGTTGATTTTTTTAACCGAGTGATTTTAACCCGGTTGGTGTTAATACATTGAATATAAGGCGATTCGATGTGATTTCACGAACAGCCGTTTTGCCTTTTTCGTCTTCTATACCGATTTTGGTCTTTTTCTCTTTGACGATTCGGCCTTTGATTATATGCGGCACTTCGCACTCGATAAGTCCGTTCATCATTCCGCTTGCGCCTACAAGTCCTACTTGCGATAGATTAAGCGGCAAAAGCGGTCTGCGTTCTCTGGTTTCCAAGGTGCGTTCCTCAAATAACCGTAAGGTACTGTGGGATTTCTTTAGCTGATCTGCAAGCTCGTTTACATTAAAAACGGCTCCTTTGAACAGCTCTACTGTTTTTGTTGCCGCAGGCATCTCATAACATTCCTTCGGCAAATCTGTGATTAGCGGTAATATGTCGGCGTCAAGCATGTATTCGGATAGCTTTTTAGCTTGTTTCTCAGCCTCGCGCCGTTCGATTTTCCTTCCGATAACGGCAACCTGTTTAAAACGCTCATATTCCTTACCGATAAACTTGTGTACCCGCAGATCTGTAAAGTTCTCACATAGTACGCGGCATACATCGGGTGTTACCCGGTAATACGGAACGATATAAACCATAATTCCGCCAATTTGCAGAAGACGCAAACTGTCTGCAAGAAAAGCTTTTTCAAGTCTTTTATTGCCGTGTTCGGAGGGAACGGAAAGATACGGCGGATTAAGCCATAGGCC
>CAKSGP010000251.1 GCA_934454745.1 uncultured Clostridia bacterium | reverse complement strand
GTGCAAGACTCTGCCATTTTCATAGCAAGCTCCGAATAACGATGTGCATAATCAATAACTGCCTTACAGGAAATTATTGCAGACTCATAGAAAGCATTCTTTTCTGAATATTCGGGGTCTGTTACGTCAAGTTCATAGCGTTTTGAAACTAATCGTGCTATGATTTTTTCAAAACCAAGATTTAATACATCTTCATATTTAACAGTAAAATGGCCTACACCATTATAAAAATAATTCCCGGGTGTAAACATATTATGTTTAAATGAAAGCATAGCAGAGTCTGCCATATAAGATGTAGCAAGCTCGCTCGTTGTCTTCCCTTTCCAATATGGAAAAATGCGTCGTAAATCTGCTTTTGTTTCCTCTGATATATGGAATTTATCAGCTTCACGGTTTTCTGTTGTATCAAGCTCTTTTTCAAGCCAATCAACGGAAAATTCAGGACAGATCTGTGCACTCCTCGGAGATTTTGTTGCAGAACCTACAACAAGTTCATTATCTCTGATCGTAATCGGTATATTTTTAAGAATGTGCGAAAACGCAAGGGCACGGCGTAAGACCATGGGTTTATCCTCGGTTTTCATATAGCTCTCGGTAATAAGAACGGCTCTGTCAGCCTCTACCTCCGGCATTTTTGCGTATAAAGCGTCTATAAGTTTTGGTATTCTTTCAGTTCTTTTTATATCTGTACTATCAAATTTGTTCACAATTACACCTCCTGATATGATAAAATATAATTATCTATAATCATTATAGCATACTTTTTTTATATTTTCAATAGTAAAAAATAAAAAATAACAAAAAAACTGTTTTTATTTTTTTGGTTTTGATTTGAAAAAAAGAGAAACCAAAAATCCAAATATTAAAGATGCTGATATTCCTGCAGCGGAAGCTGTAAGTCCGCCTGTTATTACTCCGAGAAATCCTTTTTCGTCTACTGCTTTTTTAACTCCGTCTGTAAGAACGGAACCAAATCCAGTTAAGGGTACGCTTGCACCTGCTCCGGCAAACTCAATTATAGGTTTATATAAATTAAATAGCTCCATAAATGCACCGATGCAAACAAGGGTAACAAGTATACGTGCCGGCGTAAGTTTTGTTTTATCAATGAGTATTTGCCCTATTACGCATATAATTCCGCCTACTATGAAGGCTTTTAAATAATCCATATCTTTTCCCTTCTTTATATCGTTATCGTTACAGCGTGGGAAATTGTGGGAATACTTTCACCCTGTAAAACGGTCAGTGGATTCATCAGCGCTCCTGTTGCCGCAACAAGTATTCTTTTATACTTTCCCTTTTCAAGCTCATTTAATATATGACCGCATAATACTGATGCACAGCAACCGCAACCGCTTCCTCCTGCGTGAACGTCCTGACCTTCTATATCATATAGCAGCTTGCCGCAATCGTTATGAACATCAGCTAAATCATAATTTTCTTTTTTTATAAGATCACATAAAATTTTAGAACCAACTATTCCCAAATCTCCTGTTAGAATTAAGTCATAATCCTTAGGAGAAAAGCCTGTATCTTTAAAATGTGCAGTTATAGTATCGAGTGCTGCAGGCGCCATTGCGGCACCCATATTTGAAATATCGGTTATTCCCTTATCAACTATCTTACCGGTAGTTACGTGAGTTAATCTCGGCCCTGTGCCGTTTTTTGATAAAATAGCCGCACCTGATGCTGTTGCTGTCCATTGAGCTGTGGGCGTTCTTTGACCGCCGTATTCAAGGGGGTTACGGTACTGCTTTTCTGCACTGCAGAAATGGCTTGAAGTTAAAGCTATTACTCTGTTGGCATATCCTCCGCAAATAAGCATAGCACCTATTGACAGACTTTCAATCATAGTCGAGCAAGCGCCATAAATGCCCAAAAATGGTATATTTGTTTCCCTTAATCCATAATGAGTTGCTGCACATTGATTTTGTAAATCGCCTGATAATATATAATCTATATCACTATTTTTAAGATTAGCTTTTCTTAACGCAATCTCCACTGCTGTTTTTTGAAATGCACCTTCAGCCAGATCCCATGATGTTTGCCCCATTTTATCATCGGATACTATCATATCAAATGAATCTTTAAGAGGTCCCTCCCCTTCTTTTGCGCCTACAACAGATGCCCGTGATATGATATAAGGACCGTTATCGAATTCTACGGTTTGATTTCCAAGCTTTCGATTCATACTTATCCCCCATTCGATATATAAATTTCAAAATTATTTTTGGCAGATTAATATGTTTTTATACAAAAAGATACTGTATGCCAATCTTGCATACAGTATCTCCTTAATTTCTGTCATTTAAAGTAACGATTGTGCCTGTTTCACGGGTTTTATTTAAATCAATAAGGCGCTGATTAGAACTCCCTCTGAAACGAAGCATAAGATTGTGAAGCTCCTCTACATATTCACCGTCAACAAGAACGTCTATCATATTGAGCATTTCAGCTGTTATATCGGTAAAGCATCTGCTTTCCTTTTCACCGATTAGTTCCTCGTACGTATATCCTGAAAAGCACCAAACATTTTTATTCGGGTAACGTTCTTTAAATCTTCTTAAAAACTTCAGTAAAACAGGTTGATTTTCAGGCTCAAATGGTTCACCACCCAATAGAGTTATTCCCGAAATATAATCACCATCACAGGCGTTTAATATTTCATCTTCAACATCTTTTGTGAATTCATTACCGTAATCAAAATCCCACGCTATTTTATTAAAGCAGTTTTTGCATCTGTGCGTGCAACCTGACACAAACAGGCTTACACGCACTCCTTCTCCGTTTGCTATATCACAATATTTAATTTCTGCGTAATTCAATGAAACACCTCCGAATTACAGATGCAAAACTCTTTCTTTAATCTCCTGTGTTCTGCCCTGATTCCAGAACTGTGTTCCAATA
>CAKSGP010000250.1 GCA_934454745.1 uncultured Clostridia bacterium | reverse complement strand
CGACGGATATGTGCGTGTTGCTGAGGTAAAGCGCGGAGAACGCCGTGTGGTAGCAGGTGATGCCATAAACAAGGGAGATGTCCTGGTTTCAGGCAAGGTTGCGGTATTTTCCGAGGGCTATCCTGAAAAGTATGCTTATGTTAATTCCGAGGCACGGATAATTGCTGATACAGTGCGGAGCGAAACAGGTACTTTTTCAGCAAAGGAAACGTTGCGGATAAGGACGGGGGGAAAGAAAACACGTATATCAATTCAGATTTTCGGACGTGAATACTATCCCTTCGGTAAAACAGATAATATATTTAAAAACCGAGAAATATCTACAAAGAACTATGATGCAAAATTCCCGGGTATAGGCTATTTAGGGTTTGGAATTGGTGTGCATAGTGTATATGAGATTAAAGAATATGAAAACACTTTAACGGAAAAAGAGGTTTTAGAACGGGGCAGAGAAAAGCTTGAGGAGCGTATATGCAAAAAGCTTGGAGCCGAGGCGGAGAAAATCTCAGAGGAACTTACATACAGCGTAAATGACGGTATATATACCATTACGCTGAGAATGAATTTTAGAGAAAACATTGGTATAAAGATACCTCAGGAGGAGTGAAAATTTTGATAAAACGAATGATAGAGGTGCCTGAAAACGTTGAGGTTTCAGAACTTTTCGGGCAGTTTGATTCAAATATGAAGCTTATTGAGAAAGCGTTTGGGGTAAATATTTCCTTGCGTGAGGACGGGGTGCGTATAACAGGCGAGGACATAAGCGTTGAACGTGCAGGAAACGTTGTGCATATCCTTATAACTATGCTATGCGATAACGAGAAATTAGACGAGCAGAAAGTTATGTATGCAATATCCGTTGAACAGGAGGGTGGCGGAGTTGATGTTTCAAAGCTTGGTGCAGACTGTGTTGCCATAAACATAAAGGGACAGCCAATAAAGACAAAAACCTTCGGTCAGAAAAAGTATGTTGAGGCGATTGACAAGAATACTATCGTATTCGGAATAGGTCCTGCAGGAACGGGAAAAACCTATCTTGCAGTTGCAAAAGCGGTAACGGCTCTAAAACGCCGTGAGGTAAGCCGTATAATTTTAACACGTCCTGCTGTTGAGGCAGGGGAGAAGCTGGGATTTTTGCCCGGTGATTTGCAGAATAAGGTAGACCCCTATTTAAGACCGCTTTATGATGGTATGTATGAAATGCTTGGCGGTGAGGGATTTCTGCGTTATCAGGAGCGTGGAGTAATAGAGGTTGCACCTCTTGCATATATGCGAGGCAGAACCCTTGACAATGCCTTTATAATTCTTGATGAGGCACAGAATACAACTCCTGAACAGATGAAAATGTTCTTAACCCGTATCGGATACGGCTCTCATGCCATTGTAACGGGAGATATAACCCAGATTGACTTGCCCGGAGATAAGCGTTCGGGACTCAAGGAGGCAATGAAAATACTTGGGGGAATTGAGGGGATTTCATTCTGCAAATTCACCGAGAAGGACGTTGTCCGCCATCCCCTTGTACAAGAGATAATAAAGGCGTATGCAAAGTATGACGAGGAAAAGGAACGACGTAGAAATCAGCGGAAGTAAGGTTTTACACGAAGGGATAAAATATGGTAGAATTTATAGTAGAAAATGAAACGGATGAGATTATTTCAGATAAGCAAATAGACGAGCTTAACGCCGTTTGCTGTGAAATTATGAAAAACGAGGAATGTAATTTTGATGCAGAAATAAGCCTTACTTTTACAGATAACGAGGGCATACGTGAAATTAACTGTCAGTATCGTGATATAGACCGCCCAACAGATGTTCTGTCATTTCCTATGCTTGAGTTCGGAGATGATGAGGAGGATGCAGAATTTGAAACAGAGAACGGACTTGTAATGCTTGGGGATATTGTAATATCTATTGAACGTGCAAGAGAGCAGGCAAAGGAGTTGGGTCATTCCCTACGCCGTGAGCTTGCGTTTTTGACGGCTCATTCAATGCTTCATCTTTTGGGCTATGACCACGTAGATGATCCTGTGGGAGAGAAGCTTATGATTGAAAAACAGGACAAAGCATTGAATGGACTGGGACTTAGGAGGGATTGCGAGTCAATATAAGCATAGAAAGGAGAATAACGCGAAAGATAAGTATCGCTTCTCTTCCGCGTTTGAATTTGTACCACTGCAAGGCGGTGGAATGGAGGATGCAATGAACGAGAAATTTAAATCAGGCTTTTGTGCTATAATAGGAATGCCAAATGTTGGAAAATCCACACTGCTCAATACTATTGCAGGGCAGAAAATAGCTATTATATCCGATAAGCCGCAGACTACGAGAAATAAAATACTTGCTGTTTATTCAACGCCAAACGAGCAGATTATGTTTACGGATACACCGGGAATACATAATCCCCATAATAAGCTTGGCGAATATATGGTAAAAATGGCAAACGATAGTATGCGTGATACAGACGTTGTTTTGTTCGTGGTTGATGCTTCAAAGGGCATACGCGACAAGGAACGTGAAATTGCCGAAAACATCGGAAAAATCAGTATTCCCTGCATACTTGTTATAAATAAGGTAGATCTTGTGAAAAAGGAAAATCTTTTGCCTATGATTGCTGATTTTTCAAGTATGAACGATTTTGAAGCAATAATACCCATAAGTGCAAAGGAAAATGACGGAGTATCAAGCTTAATCGAAACCATAACGGATTATCTTGAGGAAGGACCGATGTTCTATGACGAGGACACCGTAACAGACCAGCCTGAAAAGGCAATTGCGGCAGAGATTATACGTGAGAAAATGCTATGGCTGCTGGAACAGGAGGTCCCCCACGGAATTGCAATAGAGATTACACGTATGAAGGATAAAGGCAAGATTGTTGAGATAAACGCAACGATTTGCTGTGAGCGAAAG
>CAKSGP010000249.1 GCA_934454745.1 uncultured Clostridia bacterium | reverse complement strand
ACAGAGCTTCAGGCACAGCGCTATTGGGATCCATTCAGCGGGAACTATTATTATTCGCAGGATCCACAGAAGAATGGTGAACTTGTTGAACAAGGCTCCGGCTCAGGTATTATAATATCCCAGGACGGATATATCGTAACAAATCAGCACGTAATCGAGGGTGCATCTGAGGTTGATGTTGTTCTTAATACAGGCACAACCTATACAGCAGAAATTATCGGGCAGGATTCAAAAACAGACCTTGCAGTGCTTAAGATTACACCTGATAAAAAAGATGAGCTTACAGCGGCCGTTTTAGGAGATTCAACAACTGTTGAGGTAGGTGAGCTTGCAGTGGCAATCGGGAATCCTATGGGAATGGAATTTTCAGGTTCAGTAACTGCGGGAATAATAAGTGCGGTTAACCGTACAATGTCAATAGACAACAGAACGTATAACCTTATCCAGACAGATGCTGCAATTAACAGCGGAAATTCAGGCGGTGCATTGATTAATAAATACGGTGAAGTGATAGGTATAAACTCCGTTAAGCTTTCATCATCAGGTGTAGAGGGTATGGGATTTGCGATTGCAATTTCAGAAGCAAAACCTATAATAAATGACCTTATGAATTCAGGATATGTAACCGGCAGACCATATATTGGTGTAGGATTAACAGAAACGAGATATGGACTGTTTATCAGTACAATTCAGGAGAATACAGGAGCCGAAAAGGCAGGACTTAAGGTTGACGATATGATTTTGGAGATTGACGGCAAGGCTGTTTCAACAACATCTGAAATCAATGAAATAATAGAAAAGAAAAAGCCGGGAGATAAGCTTAAATTTAAAATACTTCGTGAGAGAAATACTCTTGAGGTAACAGTTGAGCTTGGCGAGAAATCGGCATCTAACTAAATTTGAATTACAGTTTTATTTGATGGCTGTGTAATACAGCCGAAATACCATCCTTTTTTTCATACGCTTTCGCAACCCCATGCGAAAGCCCCCAAAAGTAAAGCACGCCCTAATCCCCGGTGTGCTTTGCTTTTTGTATAACGAAAACCACGCGATGGCTGAAGTAGTAAAATAAAAGTAGACACATGGATGATGTGACCCCAAAAAGTCTAACTTTTTGGGGTCACATCAGTGTAGGTGAGACTCTTTATTATCAATTTTTTGTAATCGAATCTCTCTTAATTTTTTTAGTTGTTGTCTTTTCAAATTCTGTCTGGCGGAATTTAATGTTTTTAATGTGTTTGTAAATAGGAAGGGATTTATTTAAGTTACGTATAGCAGAGTCAACAGCCTTGCTGTTCTCTGTATAAATCTCTGCTGTTATAACCTCGTCTTCACAGTAAACAACTACTTCAATAACCTCAGGAATTCGCATAATTAATTCCTCGATTTCCTCAGGGTAAATGTTTTTGCCGTTGGCAAGGATAATCAAGTTTTTCTTTCTGCCTGAAATGTAGAGATAATTATCTTCGTCAACACGTCCAAGATCGCCCGTTTTGAACCATCTGTCCTCAAATGCTTCATTTGTTGCTTCTTTGTTCTTATAGTATCCGAGCATTACGCCGCTTCCGGCAACGCAGATTTCGCCGTTCCCGTTTTCGTCCTTGTCAATTATTTTAACTTCTGTTTCGGGAAGCACCATACCGACACTGCCAGGACGCGGAGCGTAAATAGGATTTACTGCGACAATCGGTGAACATTCTGTTATGCCGTAGCCGTTTATCAGCTTTATTCCGATTGAATCAAAAAAGTTAACATAGAAGGGATTCAACGGTGCACCGCCGCTTACAAGCATATCAAGATTGCCGCCAAAACTTTCTGTAACGGATTTAAATAGCTTTTTACGCTTGTCAATACCAATCTTGCGAAGTGCGTTACTTGTTTTTATAAGAGCCTTAAAGGCTGTTGTAAGCTTTTTCTGCTCAATGGTTTTCCATATTTTCTTGTATATCGCCTCTATAAACATAGGGACAACATAAATACTCTGTGGTTTATATATTCCTATTTCCGGCAGGAAAGTACGCAAGCCTGTATTGATTGCAATAGGCCTACCGAACAGCATAACAGCAACAACGCTTGCTGTAAATCCAAAAGTGTGGTGGATAGGGAGTACAAGCATTGATGTACCTGTTATTTCCTCATATTCAATAACATTGCAGGCATTACTTACAATATTACGCTGTGAGAGCATAACTCCTTTGGGAGTACCGGTAGTACCGGAGGTATATATCAAGGTAGACATTTCATCGCTATCAATTTCGACCTTTAAATACTTGTCTTTACCCTTTTCTAAAAGCTCTCTGCCCTCTGAGAGAATTTTGTCAAACTCGTTTACGTGTATTAGCTTAACACCTGTTTCACGCTTAATATCGTCAATAATGTTTTTGTAAGCGTCAGTATAAATCAATGCCTTTGATGCGCTGTCTTTTAATACATTTATAATAGATTCACCTGTAAGATCACGATCAATAGGAACGATTACGTTTCCGCCGATAACGGTTGCAAAATATGTTAGTATCCAGTTATAGCTGTTAGCACCGATAACTGCTATGTTTGCACTTTTGAGACCGTTATAGTAAAAATATGTTCCCAAAGCATCAATATCGGAGCGGAATTCTTTGTATGTTTTTGATACTATTTCGCTGCCGTCCAGCCATTGTATACAAATTCCGTCCGGGTCACGATTTGTAACAAAATCTGCAAGCTCTTTAAAATTAGTTAATTTGTAATTTTTAGCCATAGTTTAACCCTGCATTTCTGTGATAATGTTTTTCCATTTGCTGTATGCTTCGTCCCAAGCATCCGTATTCTCCGGAACATATTCTGTTATATCAAAGCTGTTACGAACAATCTGTCTGCCCTCTTTAAGGTCCTTTATTGCACCCATAGCAATACCCTGAACAACTATGTTACCTATACTTGTTGCTTCAACAGGACC
>CAKSGP010000248.1 GCA_934454745.1 uncultured Clostridia bacterium | reverse complement strand
GCAGACGAACAAGACAAAATAGGCTCTTTCTTCCGCAACCTCGACACCCTTATCACCCTTCATCAGTGTAAGAACACACTAAAATAGCATAAGAATCAACTTAAAATACGAATATTATTATAAGGCGGTGCATTACAATGGCAGAACTTGAACAAACAATCGAAGAAAAGTTAATAATTCAGCTCACTCAGGGCAAAAGTCAGTGGACTTATCGTCCTGACCTTACAGATGAAAATAAACTTTGGGACAATATAAGGCAAATACTTGAGCGTGGAAACAAAGAACAGCTTGATGGACAGCCGCTGACCGACAGAGAATTTGAACAGGTGAAAAACCAGCTGTCATTTGCAACATTTTATGATGCTGCAAAATGGATAGCAGGCGAGAACGGTGTTGCACACGTTTCTGTACAGCGTGATACCAAAAACGTACAGCTTACTGTACTAAGACGTGACCATGTTGCAGGCGGGTCAAGCGTTTACGAAGTCATAAACCAGTACAGAGCCTTGAAGGACGAAGAATGCGACATTCACGACCAGAACCGTCGCTTTGATGTTTCCCTTCTTATAAATGGTATCCCCCTTATACATATTGAGCTAAAGAACCGTCAGCATTCATATATGGACGGATTCAGGCAGATAAAGAAGTATATTCGTGAGGGTAAATTTACAGGTGTATTCTCCGCTGTACAGATGTTTGTTGTGTCAAATGCTGTTGATACAAAATATTTTGCGGCAGCAAGCGAGGAACAGCTTAACGAAAAGTTTCTTTCCGGCTGGCAGGATACTCAAAATGCTCCCGTTACCGATTATCTTAAATTTGCTTCCCAAGTCCTAAAAATTCCTGAAGCACATCAGATGGTAATGAAATATGCCGTACTGGATCAGGAAAATAAGAAGCTGTTACTGCTCCGACCTTATCAGATACACGCTATTGAAGCAATAAAAGCGGCATCATGCCAGGGCAAATCAGGTTATATCTGGCATACAACGGGTTCGGGCAAAACTATGACGAGTTATAAAGCAGCAAGAAATCTGCTGATAGATATTCCAACCATAGACAAGACAATATTCCTTATCGACCGAAAAGATCTTGATATGCAGACTACTCAGGCCTTTCGTTCATATGCAAATAATGATATTGTTGATGTAGATGATACCGACAATGTAAGTGACCTTATAAAAAAGTTGAAAAATAATAATCATCAGGTTATTGTAACAACGATACAGAAGCTTACCATTGCTGTCAATAAACGTTTGCAGGAAGGTACAGCTACCCGTGAACAGATACAAAATAAAAAATTTGCTTTTGTTGTAGATGAGTGCCATAGAGCAGTTACACCAAAAACACAAAAATTACTTTCTCATTTTTTCCGTAATTCACTTTGGTATGGATTTACAGGAACGCCTCGTTTCAAGGAAAATCCTTATCCTCCGGAAGGTGATCTCCCGAGAACTACCGATCAGCTTTACGGCGAATGCTTACATAAATATACAGTCAAGGAAGCTATTCGTGATGAAGCTGTTCTCGGTTTTCAGACAGAACATCTCGGCCCCCATAACCTTGGTAATAACGATGAGAATGAAGACCTTTCGGTTTATGAGACCGAAACCCATATGCTAAAAGTCCTTGACACCATAATAAATAAGTCAAGGGAAAAACTTGGATTTAAGAACGGCAGAGGTCAGACATATGAAGGACTGCTGACAGTCAATTCTATCCAACGGGCACAGGCATATTATGATCTGCTCAAACGTGTGAAGAATGGTGAAACAGGCCTTAAAATAAGCGAAGAAACCAAGCGTATTTTACCTGATTTTCCCAAATTTGCAATTACATATTCAGTCTCAAGCGATGACAACAGTGAAAGTGCAGATTTAAATGTTCCCAAAATGCAGGAGTCAATCAATGATTACAATGCTATGTTCGGAACATCTCACAGCATTGGTGAAATAAAGGGCTATAATGCTGATTTAAATGATCGGCTTGCGAGGAAAAAGACAAAATTTAAGAGCCGTGATGAGCAGCTTGACCTTGTTATTGTTGTAAACAGACTTCTGACGGGATTCGATGCGCCGTGTCTCTCAACGGTGTTTATGGACAGGCAGCCAATGCACCCTCACGATATCATTCAGGCCTTTTCAAGGACAAATCGCCTTTTTGACCAAACAAAAACAGCGGGACAGATAGTCACTTTTCAATCCCCGCATAAATTTAAAGAGGAGGTTGATAAGGCTCTGATATTGTATTCAGCAGGCGGAGAAGCCTCTGCTCTTGCTCCCGATTGGGAAACTGTATATGATGAATTCACCAAAGCGCTTGCTTATCTTCGTGTAACAGCGGAGACTCCCGATATTATCCCTACCCTATCAAAGGAAGGTCAGCTTAGATTTGCAAAGGCTTTTCAGGAATTTGATAAGATATATGCAAGCCTTAAAGCATTCACAAAATATGCGGATAACCCACCGGATTCTTATGGTATTACACAAGAAGAATATAATGATTATGCAGCTCATTATAAAAACATTCGGGAAAAATACAAAGCCGAACGTGAAGTAAATTCGTCAAACGGTGACGTAATTGATCTTGAATATGAGCTTAAAGCTTACAGTAAGGAAAGAATCGACTATGATTATATTGTCAGCCTGATTCAGACGATTGTTTCGGCAACCGATGAAGAGCGCAGCGAACAACATTATCAAAAGCTGCTCAAAGAGATCAATGAATATATTGAAGAGATGCTTTCAACCAATCCGAAGCTTGGCACTCTTATGCAAGATTTGTGGGATAAGATAAGTGCAGATCCTGAAGCTTTTAAAGACAAGCGTGTTTCCTATGTTCTTTCCGATATGCGTAAAGAGACGATTGACAGCATACTTGATGATTTTTCGGAAAAATGGTGCGTTTCCCGTGAAGCTGTTTCATATGCGGCTGATC
>CAKSGP010000247.1 GCA_934454745.1 uncultured Clostridia bacterium | reverse complement strand
CATAATAAATACGGTATTTGTATTTTTGCCGCAATTACATTATATTCTTTAAAATAATTAATCATATCATACTCTGTCAACTATCAATATTCAATCATCTCAAAACAAATTTTATACATTTTATAAAATCGTTATCTTTTGTTCGTTTTTTCCCAGCTTTGATATTTCGCTTTTAATTACGCTAAGAACAGTAATTGCATCGGCACAAAACCAATGATCTATTGATTTATAATAAAATCTCGGAACGGTTTTAACAATGTCAAAAAACGAATTTTCAAACCTCGCTATAAAGTCCCACAATTCTTTTATATCGTTTTGTGATAGCGATAACAATTTAAATTGTGAAATTAAAACGGCAATATGATTTACATCTGTTCCGTAAGCATTCCTTTCCAAAGCTCGTGAAGCTAGTAAGGTCGTGCCCGAACCAACAAACGGGTCGTAAACCGTATTACCGATATTTGTGTATTTGGAAATGTAATTCATAGCCAAATCAACCGGGAATTTAGCTGGATACGGATGTATTCTATCGATTTTTCTCAGTATATCTATATCTGTCGGCATTTTAAATCTTCCTCAAAACGACTATAAACGAATGGTTTTGATTCACATAAAAAACAGAAGGATAGCCTAACAAAACAAGTTTTCTATGTTGATTTTGATCCCAGATTATTAAATCGTGATATTTGAACCCTGCCTTTTGACCGGCGTCTACAATCTTTGAATGAAGGTCGACATATGGGATTTTGTTTTTTGTATCTCTGAAATCTTTTACAACCCAAACATTATATCCACCCGGTTTGGTTACGCGATACAACTCTCTCATTATAAACTCAACTTTTTTTATATATACATCCATTGGCATGTTACCTAAATCTCTTTCATCATCAGAGTAGAGATTAGTAGTAGCATTATTATCAGATACAAAAGCCGAATTTTTATGGCGCAAAGTTCTGTCTTCAACCACTTTATGAATCAAATCAGCATACGGAGGCGAAGTTACTGTTAATTGAATATTATTGTCCGAGATCTCTTTCAAAACCTCTGAGCAATCTCCTTTAAAAAGCTTATAGTTTCCCAGCTCGTTTTCATGTGAAAACAATGACAATTGCTGTGAAGCTGTCTCTTCCTCTATCGCCTCAACAGCTACATTATAGAATCTATCTGTCAGCTCGATGCCTATTGAGTTACGGTGCGATTTAATTGCAGCAATTACGGTAGTTCCTGTCCCTAAAAAAGGATCGAGAACAACATCTGACCGATTGCTGTACATAGCAATTAATCTCTTACATAATTTCTCCGGAAATGTAGCACCATGATTCAAATGTTTCTTTTTTCTTGTAGACGATACATCATTCCAAACACTCTTGCTTAGCTCTGCCCACTCGCTGGCGCAAAGGCCATTAAATGTTTTTTTTCTTTGTTCTTCTTTCTTTTGTTCTTCTGTATTTATCTCGGCTCCGTCAGTGCCGTCGAAAAATTCACATGACATACTACCCTCCAAGAGTTACAAGCTGAAATTACATTTTTATTGAAAATGCAATATATCTCCGACATCACAATTTAGAGCACAACATATTTTATAAAGTGTGTCCAAAGAGACTGTCTCATTTTTACTAAGTTTTGCAACTGCGTTAGTACTTATCCTCGCCGCATCTTTTAATTGGGTTTCGTTCATCTTTTTATCCATCATTAGTTTCCAAAGCTTGTCATAAGAAACAGACATAAAACCACCTCAACCAATCATTATGATAATTATAGCATGTTTTTTGACCATTCGCAATAATTTCTTGAAAGAGGCCAAGAAATATTAAAAAAGAGAAAGCATTTGGATAAAAAATAAAGGTGTTCTTAATACATATCAAGAACACCTTGGTGGGGGAAGACATGAATTTTATCCTGAAACCCCTTTGTTTATGCGGCTTTCAGAATTTCGGTAGCCCAATAGTAGCCCAATACTGTTTTTTCAAAAAAGTTGTATTGTACCGATCATTATTTACATACTCTTTTGCGGTACAATGTACTTGCATGAAACAGGTTTGTAAATGAAAGTTAAAGATGTTAAGTACAAAGTGCTCCTTGATGGTTTTGATCACCGACTACTCCTCTGTTGTGTCAACGCTGCAAGGAGTGTTTACCTTAAGTAAGGCAAAGAAACAGTAGACATAGACGAGCTATTAATCAGAATTATCGAAGCACCGTCAAAGAAAATGAGCGTGAGAATCTGAAGGATGAATTTGTAAGTAACATAGGGGTTTGGGGGCAGAGACATTACCGTTATTTAAAAGGACATTCTCTGGGAATCATCAAAGTCATGTAAATGAACAGAACACTTGAACAATACCTAATCGACCTCGACCGATATGCTGAAGAAAAGTTTTCAGCTTGCAAAACAGCTGCCGGTGTGAGCTGTTCTCGGAACACCGTTGCCGAGGTACTGCGCAGAGCAACGGAAAACAATATAAACGGCTGCCAAAGCAGCCGCCCTTGACATACCCCGGTATTTCTGCTAATATACAAATATGGG
Organism: uncultured Clostridia bacterium; assembly: GCA_934454745.1. Lineage (GTDB taxonomy): Bacteria > Bacillota > Clostridia > UBA1381 > UBA1381 > Ornithomonoglobus. The sequence goes on along the minus strand of CAKSGP010000247.1, from coordinate 424 downwards.
CGGTAAGCCGCCTTGCGACTTTCCCGCCCGATTACCATTCTGTATTTTATGCCGTTTTCCGTGTTTACACAAAATGTAAAATTGAGCTCTACATATAAAGTTATAAATCGGAGAAAAACGATGAGGAATATAAAACTTGTTTTTGCCAGTATAAAACATATTGCAAATAATATGCACTTTTTGCTCAAAACATCATTCAGAATGTTCAAGCAAATGTATTTTTTGACAGGATTTAAAAGCATATTCAGTACCGTTGCACCTTTCATAAATCTCTATTTTCCCAAGTATATACTTGATGAATTGGCTGCAGAATGTCGTTGGCGTCATATTGTATTTTTAATTTTTCTTTGGGCGCTGATAAATGGAGCAATTACTTTGATAACTGAATTAACAACATATATTTTTCGTCCCTATGAGGATAAAA
>CAKSGP010000246.1 GCA_934454745.1 uncultured Clostridia bacterium | reverse complement strand
ATATCAATACACCGCATAAAAATAACCGTAAATCTTGTACATACGAATACGGAGGAAAGCAGATACGAATAAAATAAGACGGAGGTGAGGACAATGAGTCAGGAATTTAAAAGACACCCAAGCTTTGCGAATCTATATATTGGCAGAAGCTTCTGCAGCGGAAAACAAACATTGTTTGGCAGTTCTATTAAACACAGCGATGTGATAACATTAAAAATATCACCTGCATCGTTAGGACGAAATTTACATGAAGACCATGTGTATCAGGAGTCTGTGCCATATATCGAAATAGATATGAGTCAGGCACAGTTTGCACAAGCAATAACATCGCTAAATCAAGGCGAGGGAACTCCCGTTACACTTAGAAGACTTAACGGACAGTATATAGAGCCATGTCCGTTTGAGGATAAAAGAATGCAGTTTGACGATGAGTTTTCACAGGATATGATAAACATGGTTAATGAGCTGAAGGAAGTGTCAAAAGAAGCAGAAGAATTGCTTGAAAACAAGAAAACCTTATCAAAAGCAGACAGAGAAAAAATAATATCCGCATTCCACAAGGTTCAAATGGAGCTTGGAAGCAATATGCCGTTTATGTTTTCGCAGTTTAACAGACAAATGGAGAAAACAGTAACCGAAGCCAAGGCAGAGGTTGAAGGGCATATCCAATCAAGACTTAACGATATGGCGCTTCGTGGTATGCAGCTTGAAAACAGTTCGGAGCATATGCCTGTAATTGAAGAAGCATACAATAGCGAGGACATAGACGAGGACTTTGATGAAACCGAAGATGAGGGAATGCAGATGGGAGGGATGTAAAATGGAAGAGCCGACTAAAGTAAAGTCCTATGAGTTGTGGCTTGAAAATGAAAATAAAGAAGCATTCCCGGTATTCATAAGTATTGAAGAAAGTGTCCTGAAGAAATGGCTGAAAGATAATTGTTGGTACAATGGTGAAACATATTGGTTAAATGAAAAGGAATTTCCGCTTGCCGATGCACCATATAACGCTAACGGTTATGTGGTAAAGTATGAGGACGAAATCAAAGGATTTGTTCGGGCAAGGCATATGGAAAATGGTAAAATGCCTGTTGTTGATGCAGAGATGTACGAAGACGAAGGCATACAAATGGGAGAAATGTAAATGATAAGCCATATTTTAACTTTTGCGGGTGGTGTGCTTTTTGGTTCAGTGGTAAGTGTGGCAACAATGTGCTGCGTCATTGTATCAGGGCAAGAGTCAAAGAAGGAGGAGAAATATCTCAATGGAGAAGAACAGAATGAAGGTACTGGTGTTTGAAACGGGACAAGAACCGCATGTGGAAATTATAAACAAGGACGAAGATGCATACAGAGAACTTGTGGGAGGTCATATAACCGCCAAGCCTCTTGATGATAACACAGTAATCGTATATAACGATATTAAAAGCGAGGAAAATGCAAGGCCAAACAGATGGGTAGGCGGTGCAATAATAAGCGGTACATTCTTTCTTGCAAGCAGTGATGACGGTGAGAAGCTTAGTGATATAAAGCCATATCAGATGCAGTACTATAACGCTGTTTACGGAAAGCCTCACGAAATCAGCAAGGAAGAATATTCGACACATATTTCGTTGAGCGACAATGTAATCGGAAAAGATGAAATGTTTGTCAACAACCTCAACTTAGGCTTTGGGAAGAATCAGCCGAATTTCAAGGCAATAGTCGAATCACTGAAAACTGCGGATAAGATTGAGGCAAAAGAATTTCTGAAGAGAATGCATGATATGTTTGCAAAGACTTTTGGAACATATGATGTCGATAATTTGACCGGTGATGAAGAGTTTATCCATCTACCTGCAATATGCAGGTCTCGGGATACAGGAGAACTTCACATAGGACTTGTGTATGTGGACTTGAATGCGTCAGGAGAGCATTGGGGAACTGATTTTATAACGGAAAAAGGCTTTTTGAGTTTTGAAAGTACACAAAGAAATGATCCTAACTTTGTTTATCTGAAAGATATAGGAAGTTATGATTATTGGTACACACCCATATATGGTAACGACATACATTCGGATATAGAGGATGCACCGGAGGATGTCTTGGAGCTCATAAACTATGTAAGAGGAAATGAAGAGCAGACTCAGGGAATGAGTATGGATAGTATGTAAACATATAAGGCGGTCAGGAAGCAGAAATTTGCAACCTGGCCGCTTTTTTTGTACCCAAAATCAGAAAGGAGCGAATGAAAATGCGAAAAAAGGTCACCAATCATCCGAGAGATGCACCCATCATAAAAATGATATAGAGTAGTAAGGCGGTCACTTAGTCTTTGTGATAAAGACGAAAGTGGCCGCCTTTTTTGTTTGCCAAAAAATCGGAGGTGTTTAGAATTAGCAAGAGCATCAAGAGTCCGATTTCTTGGGTAGGCGGTAAAGGTCAATTAAGAGAGACAATTCTCAAGTCCGCCCCTATGGGCTGTACAAGATATGTTGAAGTGTTTGGAGGCGGAGGAACAATCTTGCTTTCAAAAGAGCCTCATAAGTTCGAAGTATATAACGACTTTAATTCTGACCTTGTAAATATGTTCAGGTGCATTAAGGAAAAACCACTTTCATTCTTCAAGTGTGCCGGACTGTTTCCGCTTAACGGTAGGCAGGAGTTTAAAATGCTACAGGATTTTTTGGAACGCAAAGAACCGGATTTCTCACATATAAAGCGAGAAATCGAGGTGGCAAGAGAATTGTTCACAGGCGAGGACTTAGAACAGGTTGAACAGATACTGACAGGCAGAGCCGAAATGTACGACGCTGAGAGGGCGGCAGCCTTCTATAAAGTTATTCGTTACAGCTATTCAAGTACAGGAAAAAACTTTGGCGGTCAGCCTGTTAATCTACCCAATGTACTTGAGGATATATATGCGATATCAAAACGGCTGACAAATGTAGTAATTGAAAACAAGGACTTTGAGGACTTAATC
>CAKSGP010000245.1 GCA_934454745.1 uncultured Clostridia bacterium | reverse complement strand
GTTAAAAGTATTGATTATTATTGGATATAGCGGGTTTCTGCTATATCCAATAATAAAAGAGCATATAACTGCTCTGCTCATTACGAATAACGGTTAAATTTTATTAGCCACTATGTTAGATTGTTTTTTTAAAAATTTGGGTGGCAAAATGGAGAGTATTATGGGATTTCTGCGTAATTGTTCATATGTAGTCATGAAACGTACAATAGCTTTTATTATAACTGTGTCTATGTTGGTTTCTGTTTTTGCCTGTAAAGGGACATATTATATCTCAGCTGCGGAAGATTTAGATTCTGTAGAAATAATAAATAATACAGAGAGCTATGCTGATTATTTGAGTAATTACGCAGATGCCCCAAGTGGAGACGAAACTATTATTTTATCGGCGGAAAAAGTTTCTTTATCAGATGGCTCAAAACCGGATTTTTATGAAAATTTTAAAGGTGTACCTGGTAAATCGGTTTATCTCGAAGAAAGTGATACTGCCGATTGGGAATTTAATATTGATAAAACCGGTTTATATGAGTTAAGGTTTACATATTATCCGATTGGCGGAAACGGAAATACGATTCAACGTCAAGTTTTGATAGATGGTAAACTACCGTTTAAGGAATCGGATAATATAATTCTTTCAAGAGTGTGGGCTAACTCCAGTAACGAGGCCATATATGATATAGAAGGAAATCAGATTATGGTTTCTCAAGTTGAGAAACCATGTTGGCAACAACAATGCGCCTACGATGTTTCAGGGCTTACAGAAGGTTCTTTTAAATACTATTTAGAGGCTGGTGTTCATCGAATTTCATTGGTGGGTATAAGCGAACCGGTGTTAATAAATGCAATTAATTTTCAACCGGTTACACAGTTGCCATCTTATAGCGAGGTGCGCTCATCTTATGATAACCTCAAAACTGAAGATACTGAAAAAAGTATTGTTATTGAAGGTGAGGATGCATCTTTAAAATCCGACCAAACAATGTATCCCATAGCAGATAAAACTTCGCCTATTGTATCTCCAAGTGACCCAATGCATTTAGTATATAATGCTATTGGCGGAAGTCAATGGTCTAATAACGGTATGTGGATAGAATGGGATTTCGAAGTAAAACAAAGCGGATTATATAATATTTCTGCTCAGTATAAGCAAGCCACAAAATCCGGAGCTGCTAGTATCAGAAAATTATACATTGATGGTGAGATACCCTTTAAAGAGGCTGAATGTTTGGTTTTTCCATACGGAAATGATTGGCAAACAACTGTTTTATCAGATTTGCAAGGGGAACCGTTTTTATTTTGGTTAGAGCGCGGAGAACATAAAATACGTTTAGAAGTAGGTATGGGTATATACCGTGAATCAATGTTAAAGGCTAAAAATCTTTTAACAAAGCTTAATCAAATTTACCGCGAAATTGTAGTAGTAACAGGCACCACGCCTGATATTTATCGGAATTATCATTTCGAAAAAATAATTCCGGAAACTTTAAAGGCTATAAAACAAACCAGTGTTGAACTCAAATCACTCGAAAAAGAGTTTAATGCCTTAAATTTTGACAATACAAAAAATGCGGCAGATATCAAACGAATATACATTCAGTTGGATGAAATGCTTGAAGATACTGAAACAATCGCCAATAGATTAACTAATTTCAGGGATAATATTTCTTCCTATGGAACCTGGATTAATAAACAGACCGGACATCCGCTTGCAATAGATTACATATCAATAAATCCTTATAATAAACAATCTGAGTTTAAAAAAGAGGGAATGTGGGGGTATATAAAATATTATTTTGTACAGTTTATTGCTTCCTTCATTACTGATTATAATTCGGTTGGCAATACAGGTGTTGATTACAATAAAAACATTAAGGTATGGTTACAGACAGGCAGAGACCAAGCTCAGATTTTAAAACGTATGTCAGACAGTAGCTTTTCATCGAAAAGCGGTATATCCGTTGACTTGCAATTAGTACCTGTCAACTCCCTTTTACCCGCAATTTTATCAAAGAAAGCTCCTGATGTTGTGTTGAATCTAACACAGGCAGAGCCTCTTAATTTAGCTTTAAGAAACGGCCTGCTTGATTTGACTGAGTTTTCGGATTTCGATACTGTGGCGAAGGAATTTGATAGTTATACAATAGACCCGTTTAGATTTGACGGCGGTGTTTATGCTATGCCTGAAACACAAACTTTCCCGATGCTATTTTACCGTAAAGACATAATTAGCGAATTGGGAATATCTGTAAATAAATTAGAAACATGGGATACCCTTTTAGAGGATGTGTTACCCAAACTAAGAAGAAATTCACTATATTTTGGAATATTGCCTACTATTTATAATTACCTTTCAATGTGTTATCAAATGGGTGGCAGTCTATACAGTGATGACGGTAAATATTCGACTCTGAACTCTGCTGAAGGAATAAAAAGCATGGAAAAATTTACTATGCTTTATAAGCAATACGGACTTCCCATTGCTTTTGATTTTGCAAACCGTTTCCGTACAGGAGAGATGCCTATTGCTATTGTGGATTTTACTTCTTACAATCAACTTTCGGTATTCGCTCCTGAAATAAAAGGTTTGTGGGGAATGCTTTCTGTACCTGGGATACGGCGTGATGACGGAACTATTGACAATACAACCTTAAATGTTGCTACGGGTAGTGTTATTATTTCCCAAACAGATGATAAAGAAGCCGCTTGGGAATTTATGAAGTGGTGGCTGTCTGCCGATGTTCAGGATGCCTACGGAAAAGAAATAGAGTCTGTAGTGGGCTCAGCGGCACGGTATAATTCTGCGAATAAGTTGGCTTTTTCACGTGTGCACTGGGAAGCAGATATAAAACAGCAACTGCAAAAACAAACGGAGAGCCTTGTTGCTTACAGAGAAGTACCCGGTGGATATTTTTCATCACGTATGTTTAGCTTTGCTTTTCGTGATATTGTATATTCGGATAAAGAAGTTCGTACTACT
>CAKSGP010000244.1 GCA_934454745.1 uncultured Clostridia bacterium | reverse complement strand
GCTTTCCTCGTTACGCCCGAACCGTTCGTCCTCAAGTAAACGAAAAAGCTTCGAAGCACGGATATATAATACAGTAAATCCGTCATCAATAAGACGTTTTGATATACAGCTTGACATAAAGGTTTTTCCAAGCCCTGTATCGCCGTAAAAACAAAGGCTCTTTTTTATATTTTTAAAGTTTTCGGCATAGTTTTCACAAAACTGCTTAACCTCCTCCATTTGCTTTTTAGGAGATTTGCCGTACTTATCATTTATCTTTTCACTGTAATAGTTAATATTAAATCTTTCAAAACTCTGGGTTTTAAAAAGCTCCTGCATTTTCGACTGCTCATACATATAATCAATATATCTTTGATTAAAGCACGAGCATCTACCAACACCCTCAATATAACCTGTATCGGAGCATTTTTCACATCTGTATTTAACCTTATCAAAATCCGATGGAATATTGTTCTTTGCAAGAATTTCACTACGCTTTTGCTTTAAAATATCATATTTTTTATGAAGCTCCTCTTTTAGACCGGCTTTATCAGGATTTAATAAAATTTCACGTAATGTATTCTGGCCGAGAGAATACATTTTATCGTCAATTTCTTTTATTTCAGGAATTTTTATATAAACCTCATTTACTGCTTTATCTCTTCTTTGAATATTTTCTGCCCGTATGTTATCATATTCGGCAACTATCTTTTCCAAAGCTTGTGTACTGTTCATATCAATACTCCTCTTTTATGAGCCTTAAAATCTCATCTTTCTTATCAATAATCTCGTCAAATCTTCTTATGTATTCAAGGGGGTCCTTGAAATTGAAAACTCTCTCTATTCTGTCACCCATTATAATTTTTGAGGAGCCTCCGCCTCCTAAAGCTATTATGGTTTGCTTTTCCTCCATAATGTTTACGTTATATGTACTCATAGTACCAATTTTTGCATAGCCTACATTTTCAAGGTTACCTGAACTGTTTTTCTGGCGGTACATATAATACGGCACATATCCCTCGTCCTTCATCCGATTTTGAGTAAAGGACAACATTTTATTCATATCATCGCTTTTTGCAAGCTCATTTTTTGTATGCCTGAATTTTGCAGCACGCTTAATACATAAAGAATGAACGGTTATATTTTCAGGATTTAGCTTTATTACTTCATTTAGCGAATACTCAAAATCATTTGGGGTTTCGTCTGGAAGTCCTGCTATTAAATCCATATTTATAACATCAAATCCTACATTTTTCGCCATTTCATACGTATCGTAAATCATCTTTACGCTATGGCTTCTGCCAATTTTTTTAAGGGTTTTATCATTCATACTCTGTGGATTTATGCTTATACGATTTACGCCGTAACTTTTAAGAACACGCAGTTTTTCCTCGGTAATTGTATCGGGACGTCCTGCCTCAACAGTAAATTCTATTACCCTTGACATATCTATTCTGCTGTAAAGACGGCTGAATATTTTTTTAAAATCCTCTGCTGATAAGGTTGTGGGAGTTCCCCCGCCAATATATACATTTTCAACATATACACCGCTGTCTTTTATAATCTCGGCTGTTTTATCAATCTCAAGCAACAGCTTCTCAGTAAACTCAGGCATATATTTTCCGCTTGTTCTTATATCTGTTGATACAAAAGAGCAGTAAACACAGCGTGTGGGACAAAAGGGTATACCTATATACAGGCTTATGCTGTTTTTACCTATATTTTCAAGTAGGAATTTTTCATTATCGGCAACAGTCATTGAAAGTTCTGTTTTTTCATCCGACACTTCGTAAACACTCTTAAAAATGTCACGTACTTCATCTTTTGAAAACCCTTCCTCAAGCAACTCCCGTGCATTTTTAGCAGGTCTTATACCGCACATAACTCCCCATGGGAAATTAATTTTACGTATTTTTAAAGCCGCATGGGAAAATGATTTTGTACAGGAGGCAATGAAAATCTTTTTAATAAGCCTTTCACTTTTTCCTTCTGTATCAAATTTGAAATTATAGTCCTCAAAATATGATTTTCCGTCAAATATTATGTGTGTATACACATTTATATTTTTATGTTCGTAATTAAAATTTTGTGTTATTATAACCTCCTCATCATCACAAAAGAACATTGATGCAAAGAGGTTAAGTTCATAATCACAGCTGTATCCGTTTTGAATTATAAGTATCATAATTTCACACAAAAATTATACTTTTTCTCATAGCCGATAGTTGTAGAATCACCGTGGCCTGGATGAACTGCTGTTTTATCAGGCAAAGTGTAAAGCTTGTCCTTTATTGAGCTTTCGATGGTTTCAAAATCGCCTGTGGGCAAGTCCCATCTTCCAACAGAACGCAAAAAAATCGTATCTCCCGAAAATAGCTCATTTGAGCATAGATAGCATACGCTACATTCCGTATGACCTGGTGTATATATACATTTTATATCAAGAGAATCAAGAGTAAGTATTTCTCCGTCATTTAATATAATATCTGCTTCTATTTCAGAAATTGGATATCCTAAACCGTAAAGAGTAAGATTTTTTTTCGTATCACCTATATTTTTATTTCCCTTATCACCTGTAACTATTTTTGCACCTGTTTTCTCTTTAAGGGGAATAAGGCTTTCTATATGGTCATAATGACAGTGGGTAAGGAGAATATATTTCAGATTTACTCCGTTTTCTAAAATCAGCTGTTCTATATTTTCAATCTTACAGCCCGGATCTATTATTATGCCGTTTTTCGTTTCCTCATCATATACAAGATACGTATTTTCATTTGTTTCATTGTGAAATATAGATTTATAAATCATAGACTACTCCGTTTAATTAGTTATAAAGTCTTACAGGTAATACCATAAATGTGTATTTGTCGCTTCCGTCCTCAGGCTTTATAAAGCATCCGCTTGTAGGAGCTGAAAATTCCATAACTACATTTTCCTCATCGCATGCATTTAATGCATCAAGCATAAATCTGCAGTTAAGTCCGATAAGTAAGTCTCCGCCCTCCTGCTGCA
>CAKSGP010000243.1 GCA_934454745.1 uncultured Clostridia bacterium | reverse complement strand
ATATATCACGGCTCTCAAAAAATAATAGAGAAGCCTATATTTGGATATGGAAAAAGGTATAATGATTATGGGTTGGGTTTTTACTGTACCGAGAACATAGAATTAGCAAAAGAATGGGCTTGTCCAATTAAAAATGATGGATATGCCAACAAATATTCCTTATCGTTAGACGGGCTTAATGTCATACAACTGACCAAAGGAAACTACAATATATTAAATTGGCTTGCTGTTTTGCTTTCTAATCGTAAATTCGATATAAATGCTGCTGTCGGAAAAAATGCAAGAGCTTTTATTTTATCGCATTTTATGCCTGACTTAACCAATACCGACATTATGATAGGGTATAGAGCCGATGACTCATATTTTTCTTTTGCGGAAGATTTCGTTAATAATTTAATTTCGCTAAGAGATTTAAATTATGCAATGCAGCTTGGGACACTCGGAGAGCAGGTGGTTTTAATAACGGAAAAATCTTTAGAAAAAATGGATTTTATTGGGTATGATGTTGCTGATTATCGAAAATATTATTATAAAAGGGCAAAAAGAGATGAAGACGCAAGAAAAGCATATTTTAATAAGAAGAAAAATCTTGAACAGCTTAAAGATGATATCTTTATCTTAGATATAATAAGGGAGGATATGAAAAATGACGACCCGCGCTTACAATCAGTTATATCTGAGTAAATCTTCTCGTGTTTTGGGTAATATGCTTCACGATGCGGTTGTTGAATTTAAAATAGACGGTCAGCGGTTCCTTGAATTTTTCGTTCAGTCCGGTGTTGCAAAGCAATTTGAGGAGGGAAACCCTAAATATATAGCAGGGAAAAGCGGATTAGAGCTTTTTCTGGAAGTAATAGAAAAAACGACAGGTAAAACCTATAATGCCGATTTTATTGAAACCTTTGACCGTGATGAGGTATACTGGGTAGGCTGGATATTAGCTCATTATCAATGGTATTCGAGCAGACCGTTTAAGGAAATTTTAGAAACTGTTTCGTATAATGATTTTCTTTGTTTGTACCCGACCTTGCATGAGGCAGACATTCAAAAAAGTTACGAAGTTTTAGATATGCACTTTTTAAAAAACGAGAATAAGCTTAAAATCGTTCGTCAAAGATGCGGTCTAACTCAAAAAGAATTAGCTGAAAAAGCGGGAATACCGCTTAGCACCCTTAGAGGATATGAATATGGTAAAAAAGATATCAGCAAAGCAGGAGCAGAAACGGTAATAAAATTAATTAATGTGCTTAAATGTGACCTTTCGGACCTTCTTGACAAATTTTAAAAACCAAATATGATATTAAGGTAAAACATTTTAAGGAGCAATTAGATTTTTTCTGATTGCTCTGGTTTTTTATTTTTTAAAAAGGAAAAAATATCAATTACTCAGCCTAAATCAAAGATTATAGTCGAGGCTTGTAAAAAGCCTGATTGATATGCCTTAGTGACCCCAATAAGACTACGGATACTGTCGGGTGGGTACTCCGTTATTGCCGAATATAAACAGAACGGATACCACAGGCTTTTATGATAATATCTTTGATCATTATAAAAGCCGTGGACAAGATACAGAGTTACCGTAGATATGTATCCGGTTCTGTTTCATCAAACAGAGTATATACTTGTCTTGCTTTCCAAGGATATAATGAAGACGGCGGAAGAGATTATGTTGATGTGCAAAGAACCTACCGCAATAATACAGAGGCTGCTGTGGCTGCCAAACTTCTTACGGTATCCTTTGAGATTTCTGCTGTTAACGATAATAAAATGGTCCTTTGGTCACAGATTTATCTTAAAAATCTTGCGGATGCTCTTTGTATTGACAAAACAAATACAAAAAGCTGTAATTAACTCAAGAATTATTTACTTTAAAGTTAATTACTAAAACGAGGAGGAACAGGAATTTGTTTATAGGACGGGAAAGGGAACTTGAAGCCTTAAACGAAATGTATTTACAGGACAAATTTCAGTTATTCGTATTGTACGGACGCAGGCGTGTGGGCAAAACGACCCTGTTGAATGAATTTTGCAAAAATAAAAATGATGTTTTTTATTCTGCCGAGCAAAGCAACAGCAAATTAAACTTAGAAAAATTTTCAAATACGGTATTTGATTATTACGGTGAAAAAAATCTGGAACCGTTTTCTTAATGGGGAAATGCGTTGTTTTATATAAATGACCGTCAAAAAGAAAAACGGTTAATATTGGTTATTGATGAGTTTCCGTATCTTGTAAAAAAGAACAGAGCTTTGCTCTGGAATTACAGCACTTAATAGATCATAGGCTCAAGGACGGAAATTTGTTTATAATTTTATGCGGCAGTTATATGGGCTTTATGGAAAAGGAAGTTTTGGGCTCGAAAAGTCCGTTGTTCGGAAGGCGAACGGGTCAGCTTCATATGAAACCGTTTAGTTATCAGACAAGTATCCGTTTCTTGAATGAGTTTTCGAATGAGGACAAATTAAAATTATACGGTGCTTTCGGAGGAACGGCTTTATATCTCAATCAAATTCAACCGGAAAAATCCTTTGAAGATAATATAAAAAACGCTTTCCTTAAGGTTACGGCTTATTTATATGAAGAACCGTTATTGCTCTTACGGCAGGAGATTAAGGAACCGGGTGTATACAGCGCAATTATAGAAGCTATTGCCGGCGGTTATACAAAATCAAATGAAATTGCAACCAAAATAGGTGAAGACAGCGCTAAATGCCTTAAGTATATTAAAATACTGTGTGATCTCGGGATAGTATATAAGGAGACACCGTTCGACGAAAAAGAAGCCTCAAGAAAGACAATTTACGGCATATCGGACCTTATGTTCAGGTTTTGGTATCGGTATGTATTCCCAAACCGTACACTTATAGAAACCGGTGCAATCGAGGAGGTATGGGAGAAAAAAGTAAGTCCCGATTACAGTAATTATATGGGACTTGTGTTCGAAAAAATATGCAGAGATTATTTATGCTCGGAAAACGCAAAAGGCAATCTTCCG
>CAKSGP010000242.1 GCA_934454745.1 uncultured Clostridia bacterium | reverse complement strand
CATATACAGTGCCGTTATAAATCCGGACTTTCCAGGACTTGTGTAGACCATACCTGCAGTTTGCAGTGTCGTTGCCGCACATAAAAGCACTCCGCATATTATTCCGCCAAATATCAGCGTTCTATCAATCTTTTGTACCCCCTCACCCTTTTTACACTTTGTATAATCTAAAAAGCATATAACAGGCAACAGTACAATTCCGCCCAAGAGACTCCTTATTCCGTTAAAGGCAATGGGTGAAATATCCTCAACACCCTTGCTTTGTGCAATAAATGAGGTTCCCCATATAAATGATGTAAGGAGTAGTAAAAAATTTCCTTTTAGCCTTTGTTTATCCATTGTTTCTCTCCGTCAGTATGTTTTTCTCTGCTCTTGTAAATAAAAATGGAACAATAAACAGAATATAGAAAAACGATATTGAAAAAAACGCAAATTCGCCCCAGAATATATGGAGCGACTGCATAGGTTCCCGTCCGAATAAGGCTATAACAAGCAAGCCTGCGGAGCCAAAAATTCCACGCAATGCCTTTGCCTTGCCTGATACATCGGTTTTAAAGCCAATAATTCTGCGTTCTGCAACCCAGCCTGTTAAAAATCCCACAACACAGCCCGCGGCGGCGTAGCAATCGGTTATCATTTCATCAGGTGGGACAAGTATATTGCCCATTGCATCATGATCAACAGGATAAGGTTTTACTGATACGTATACCAAAAATATCGTAGATACTACCAAGCCTGTACAAAGTACAGCTATGTCACGTCTATCCCCATTATCAACCCACCTCAGCAGCTTATCCGTTATAAAAATCACTGCAACGGAAACTGCAAGACTTACATACACATCTTCTAAGGTATGAACACCCAGATAGTTACGGGTAAACATAACAAGGAGAGTCATAAAAATACATATTGCTACAATGCCCTTGCGTTTTTTCTGCCACATAGCAAGTCCTAAAAATTCAGATGCGGCGACTTGAGTGTGACCGCTTGGGAATGAATATCCCGTTGCACTTTCTATCGCCTTAGGATATGGCTTTATTTTTGAATTTCTTATCCAGGGACGGTATATGCAAAAGGTATTCTTTAAAAATTGGTTTACCATACTGCCAAAGCTTAAATTCATTGCAATGTAGTATGCGGCTTTCTTATTAAAGCACCAATATAATATTGCAAGTCCAAGATACATAACGGGACTTGTAATAAAATCAGTCACTGCCATAAGGATAACGTTAAGTATATCACACCTGAGATTCTGAAGCCAAAGTAGATATTCCATATTAATGTATAGCCTTTCTTTATATCACATATAAAAGGATTGAAAGTAGATGAAGTATACTTCCTATAACCACAAATAAATGGAATACAGAGTGCATATACCTCTTTTTCTTTAAAAAATAGTAGAACAGTGCACCGATAGTATAGCAAACACCGCCGGCAAGCAAAAGTACTATTCCGCCTTTGCCAAGTGCCGCCGCTGTTGGCTTCCAGGCAAAAACAATACACCAACCCATTACGAGATAACATATAGCGGAAAATTTTTTATATGCTTTAATATCAATTGAGTTAAGTGTTATTCCAAGTGCCGCAACGCACCAGATTATACCGAAAATCGTCCAGCCCAGTGCGGGATTTTCCGCACGCAAAGCCGAAAGCGTTATAGGTGTGTATGTTCCTGCAATTAAGAGAAATATGGAGCAGTGGTCTATTACCTGAAACACTTTTTTTGCCATAAGCTCAGGCTTTAAACCGTGATATACGCTTGACATTGTATATAGAATTATCATAGATGCACCGTAGATTGCACCGCTTACTACGCCGTAAATATTTCTGTTGAGTGCGGCAAATATTACGCAAAGTGCCAGTGCGGCTATTCCCACTCCGCCTCCGACTATGTGAGATACCATATTAAATATCTCCTCACCCTTTGTATAATCAGGAAGCTTTCGCTCCGATAGTTTTTGTCTTTTCATATTCATATAATCCTTTCGCAAAGCTTAAGTTTTAGAAAATTGTTCAGTCTTTATATATTCTACCATAGAAAGCGACCAAAAGCAATAAATTTAAAGTTAAAAATTGATTTTTCCTTTATTTATACAATATTTTTATTTAAATAATAAAAGAAGCTGTAAAAAGCTTTTACTTTTACAGCTCCTCTTATTATTTAGTTTATATTGTATCACTGGATTATTCTTAATGCACCCAAATAGCAGTTATCATAATATCCGCTTTCAATCGTGCTGTACTTAACTACATCGCCTGTTCTGGGTGAATGAATCATCATTCCTCCGCCCACATACAAGCCGACGTGCGAAGGTGAGTCCCCGTAGCCAAAGTAAACCAAATCACCAGGCTTAAGCTTATCTCTTGAGATACGAACTCCGTCGTTTGCCCACTGGGTATATGTAGTTCTCGTAATGCTGTAACCATTCTTGCCGTACACATACTGTACAAAGCCTGAACAGTCAAAGCCACTGGGCGTTGTACCGCCCCACACGTATGGTGTGCCTAAAAAGCTCTCCGCTGTCTCTATTACAGACCTTACGGCAGGACTTACAGATGCATCGCCCTTGCCAAAATCGGTTGCCAATATTGTGCTGTTCTTTTTATAGTTGTATGTAAAGTCAACCGGTAAACTGTATACTTCAGAGCCGTCTGCCATAACTGCTCCTACAATTATTGAATAATTGCCGTTTGATAATGCACTGTTAGACATCGAAACGCTTGTGCTTGTAACGTCCTTTAAATAGACCGCCTGAGCGTCCGAGTTCTTTATTATGACGTGATAAGAAACTGCGCTCTTAACTTCGGACCAGGTAATATCAAATTTCTTTGATGTTATTTCTGCACCGTCTTCAGGAAGCACTATTTCAGGCAATGCTGCCACTGCGTAAGAACGTGTCGCAAATTTCTCATATGAACGGTTTACACTTACGATAGCCTGCTCTCTTGACGTTGCAGTTAGCGGTTCGAGAGTGTTATCCGTAACACCGGTCATAAGTTCATAATTAAGTGCTG
>CAKSGP010000241.1 GCA_934454745.1 uncultured Clostridia bacterium | reverse complement strand
TGTGAGGATTTGAATTTCACAGAGGATGAGAAGTCAATGACACTTATAATGAACGCAATTTCAGCTGTACGTAACAGACGTGCTGAAATGAATGTTCCGCCATCAAAGAAGGCAAAGACAATAATCGTCACAGACAAAGGTGATGTATTTAAAAAAGGCAGTGTATTCTTTGAAAAGCTTGCATCGGCAAGTGAAGTTGTCATAACAGATACAAACGATGGCATCGATCAGAATGCAGTTAATATCGTTGTTGACGGTGCACAGATCTATCTGCCTATGAGCGAGCTTGTTGATAGGGATAAAGAACTCGCACGTCTTGAGGGTGAAAAGAAAAAGCTTGAGGGCGAAATAAAGCGTGTTGAGGGAAAGCTGAATAATCCGGGATTTATGTCTAAGGCACCTGAAAAGCTTGTAGCCGAAGAACGCGAAAAGGGCGAAAAGTATAAGGTTATGCTTGATAAGGTTTTAGAAAGTATAAAATCTATTAACGAAATGTAAGGAGATATTGCATTGAACTATATTGAAGCTATAAAATATGTTCACGCTATCCCTAAATTTGTGCGTCCGCTGGGCAACCTAAAGCTCAGCGGTTTGCTTGATTTATTGGGAAATCCCCATAAAGCATTGAAATTTATACACGTTGCGGGAACAAACGGAAAAGGCTCGGTCTGCACAATGACCGCCGAGATTTTAAAAAGTGCAGGATATAAAACGGGACTGTTTACATCACCCTTTATTGAGGTGTTTAATGAACGTATACGAATAAACGGCGAAATGATTACGGATAACGTTTTAGCTGATTATATAACGTATGTTTCAGAAATTATGGCTGATAACGATATTGAGGTTTCGGAGTTTGCATTTATAACTGCGGTTGCCATGAAATACTTTGCGGATAAGAAATGTGATATAGTTGTACTTGAAACAGGAATGGGCGGAAAGCTTGACGCAACAAATATTATTCATGTTCCCGTATGCTGTGCGATAACCTCTATAAGCCTTGACCATACACAGTATCTCGGTGAAACAATTGAGGAAATAGCACTTGAAAAGTGTGGGATTATCAAAGATGGCAGTAGTGTTGTTTCATCACCTAATAAGTGCGTAATATCTATTATCAAAGATGAGTCTGAAAAGAAAAATGCAAAGCTTGTAGTTTGCTCTGAGGCGGTTAAAACAAAAGATGGTTTTATTTATAAAGACATGGAGTATTCTCTTGGTCTTGCGGGAACTTATCAAGCCGAGAATGGTGCGGTAGTATTAGAGATAATAAACGTACTTTGTGATAAGGGATATACAATCAGTGAAGAAAACATAGCAGAAGGCTTTATAAATGCTAAGTGGCCGGCACGGTATGAATTTGTTACCCCTGATATAGTAATAGACGGGGGACATAATATAGACGGGATTCGTGCATTAAGAGAGTCACTTAAAAGGGAGCAACGCCCCATAATTTTTGTAATGGCAATGATGCATGATAAAGACTATGAAGAGTGTATTCTCGGTATTTCAGATATTGCAAAATGTGTTATTGCAACCGAGCTTAATATGGAGCGAGCATTGGATTGTGTGACTATAAAGGATATATGCAAAAAATCAGGCATTAAGTGTATAGCAGTTCCCAGTGTTAAAGAAGCGATAGAAAAGGCGATAGAGATTTCAAAGGGCGAGCTGATTTGTATTTGCGGTTCGCTATATCTTGCAGGTGAAGCAAAGTCTGTCATAAAAGATATAATTAAAAATTAAAGGAGCGTACTAATGATAGAGAATATAATTTCAAATATAAGCAATTATCTTTATACGTATATCTTGATAATTCTCCTTATAGGTGCAGGACTATATTTTACAGTACGGACTAAATTTGCACAGTTTCGGCTGTTAGGGGAACAGATACGTGCCGTAGGTGAGAAACCATCCGATGGAAAGAGTGTATCATCTTTTCAGGCTTTGATGGTATCAACTGCATCACGTGTCGGAACAGGAAATATTATAGGCGTTTCAACGGCACTTTGTCTTGGAGGTTTCGGTTCGGTATTCTGGATGTGGCTTATAGCCATTATAGGCAGTGCATCAGCGTTTGCTGAGAGTACTCTTGCCCAAATCTATAAAAAGCGAGGGTTGGACGGAAGTTACGGAGGCCCTGCTTACTATATCGAAGCAGTGTGCAGGGGAAACCGTATTCTTGCGGTGGTTTTCTCCATATTTCTGATTTTAGCCTACGGGATTGGTTTTAATATGCTTGCATCTTATAATCTGCAGTCAACATTTGCCTCATACAGCTTTTATAATCCTGACCGGTCAAAGTGGATTATAGGCCTTATTCTTGCAGTTATTGTGATGTATTGTCTTTTTGGAGGCGGAAGCCGTATAATTAAAGTGACAAGCTTTATGGTGCCAATAATGGGTATTGTATATATTCTTGTTGCACTGTTTATTGTAGTTATGAATATAACTGCAATTCCATCAATTTTTGTGCGTATATTCAAAGAGGCGTTTGACCTCAGATCAATATTTGGCGGATTTGGCGGTTCTTGTATTATGTACGGCATAAAAAGAGGACTTTTCAGTAATGAGGCAGGCGTCGGATCTGCTCCTAACGCATCTGCATCTGCTGATGTTTCCCATCCTGCAAAACAAGGACTTGTGCAGATACTGTCAGTATTTATTGATACAATCCTTGTATGCAGTGCAACGGCATTTATGTGTATGGCATCAGGTGTTGAGCCATCAGTCGAGCTTTCGGGGGCTCCCTATATTCAAAAAGTAGTGACCACCACTTTAGGAAATTTCGGACCGATATTTATAACTTCGGCAATGATACTTTTTTCGTTCACAACATTGCTTGGCAATCTTTATTATGTAGATAGAGCTGTTGCATATATCAATCGCGGAATACCCAGCAAAACGGTTATGTCAACATACCGTGTATTTGCATCGGCTGTAATTTTTGTCGGCGCAGGATTAAGCTCGGAGCTTTTATGGAACATAGCAGATGTGACAATGGGCGGAATGATAT
>CAKSGP010000240.1 GCA_934454745.1 uncultured Clostridia bacterium | reverse complement strand
GCCCCGCAGTGCTTGATAAATTGAAAATTCCTGCTGATTCACCATTACGTAATCAGGTTAAAATTTCCAATCCTCTTGGAGAGGATACATCTGTAATGCGTACAACAATGGCAGGAAGTATGCTTGATACTCTGTCAAGAAACTACAACTACCGAACAAAATCGGCAAAGTTATTTGAGCTTGGAAGAGTCTATATTCCAAACGAAAAGGGACAGCTGCCTGACGAGCCGAGAACATTAATGATTGGTATGTATGGAGATGTTGATTTCTATGACATTAAGGGCGTTTGTGAGGAAATGTTTAGTACGCTTCATATAAGCAATGTTGAATACGAAAGACTTACAAATAATCCTGTATATCATCCGGGCAGAAGTGCTGTTATAAAAGCAAACGAAAAGACTTTGGGAGTTATAGGCGAAGTACATCCGTCAGTATTGAGAAACTTTGAAATCGGAACAAAGGCATATATGGGCGAGCTTGATTTTACAGCTATATTTAATTCAGCTAACCGCGATGTTAAATATACACCCCTTACAAAGTTCCCGGCAGTAACACGTGATTTCTCAGTGCTAATTGATAGTATGACACCTGTTGCCGATATAGAAAAGGTAATGAAAAAAGCAGGCGGAAAGCTTCTTACAAAGCTTGTACTTAGCGATGTATATACAGGTTCACAAATTCCCGAGGGCAAAAAGAGTGTTATGTATAAGGCAGAATTTAAAGCACCTGATCGTAGCTTAACAGGCGAGGAAGCAGATAATCTTCACGCAAAAATCGTTAAGAGTTTGAGCAATGAGCTTGGTGCTGAACTAAGATAATGGGACAGTATCAGGATTTTGCTTATGTCTATGACCGACTTATGCACGCGGATATAGATTACGATAAATGGTGTGATTATATAGAAAATCTTTTCGCTCATCACAGTGTGTCACCTGACACACTCTGTGAGCTTGCCTGCGGAACCGGAAATATCACTTGCCGTATGGAAAAGCGGGGATATAATATAACAGCGTCGGATATAAGCTCTGATATGCTCGCTGTTGCATCGAATAAATTACAAAACACAAGGCTTTTCTGTTCGGATATGGCAAGGCTTGATACGACAGATAAATTTGACGCATTTCTATGTATGATAGACGGAATTAATTACGTAATAACGCCTAAATCAATAATTAACACCTTTAAGAACGTGAAAAAGAGTCTGAACGACAATGGTGTTTTTATATTTGATATAAGTTCCCGATATAAACTGCAAAACATACTGGGTAATGAAACATATATTCATTCAGAGTATGATGTATTTTATTCCTGGCAGAACAGATATATTGAGAAATACAATTTATCCGATATGCTTTTAAACTTTTTTGTGCGTAACGGCGATACTTATGAAAGATTTGAAGAACGTCATCTCCAACGGGGCTGGAGTGAAAAAGAGCTTAAATGTATGTTAAAAAAATCAGGATTTAAAGAAGTTTCCGTATATAACGAGCTTGAATTTAACTCCCCAAAAGAGGATAGCCAGCGTATTTTCTTTGTATGTAAATAGTATAAAAGATTAATTATTTGTGAACTTTGTTGGTAATTACTTGACATAATGTATTTTTTGTTGTACAATTGAATAAATTGATTATAAGAAAAAATTAAGCAAGTAACAACTAACAATGAATGGAGGTAATTAAATGGACAGACTTACAAAGAGAACAGAAAACGGAAAAATTTTATTGAACAAACACGTATTCCCTGAATATGCTGAAGAAACGCTCCAGAGAGAGATCGCGGCATTCCCGCCGTTTATGCAGGTTGTAGAAAGATTATGTGAATTTGAAGATGGGCAGATATCTGCTCTGGACTAAAGAGAATTTTATATGGGACTGATGCTAAATGCATCAGCCCCATATTTTTTTGATTATTCTATTGACATAACCGTCTATTAGTGCTATACTTATACTGTATTAAATAATTCTTCGGGGTAATGTGAAATTCATAACCGACGGTGATTGAGCTTTTGTTCATAAGTCCGTGAGCCTGTATTGGTTGATTTGGTGTAAATCCAAAACCGACGGTGAGCATAATAGTATGCAGAGTCCGGATGAGAGAAGAAATATCTTTTTTTGCTTATATTGCACCCCGAGGTCCGGGGTGTATTTTTATTGGATAAAAAATATATGTACCGCGCAATTGAGCTTGCAAAACTTGGTATCGGCTTTGTAAACCCTAATCCTCTTGTAGGTGCGGTAATAGTAAAGGACGGCAGAATAATAGGCGAGGGTTACCATAAACGCTATGGAGAACCACACGCAGAGCGTAATGCCATAGCCAATGCAAAGGAATCCGTAGAGGGTGCGGATATGTACGTTACCCTTGAACCTTGTTCACATTATGGCAAACAACCTCCTTGTTGTTGTGCTGTGGCAGAAGCAGGAATAAAAAACGTGTATATCGGCTCATATGATCCAAATCCGCTTGTTTCAGGTAAAGGAATAAGCTATTTGAAAGAACACGGTATTAATGTTGTAACCGATGTATTAAGAGATGAATGTGATGAGATTAACAAAATATTCTTCCATTATATCACACATAAAACCCCCTATGTAATTATGAAAACCGCAATGACAATTGACGGAAAATGTGCAACGTATACTGGTGATTCAAAATGGGTAAGCAACGAAGAATCACGCTATGATACGCACCTCACAAGAAAACGTGTTTCTGCAATAATGGTTGGTGTTAATACGCTTATTGCTGATGACCCGATGCTAAACTGTCGTTGTGAAAACCCTAAAAATCCAATCAGGATTATATGTGATAGTAATTTACGTACACCTATGGATAGCTCAATTGTAAAAACAGCTGACCAAATAGAAACGTATATTGCAACTGTTTCAAATAATGACGAAAAGATAAAAAGGTTAAAGGATAGAGGGGTTAAAATCATAAAAACATCAGGTATTCGTGTTAATCTTAAAGAGCTTATGGCGGTGCTTGGCGAAAATGGAATTGACAGTATACTTCTTGAGGG
>CAKSGP010000239.1 GCA_934454745.1 uncultured Clostridia bacterium | reverse complement strand
TATAGGCAGTAACTTTGTATTTCATATGCTTGGAAAGTATCTCGATTACAGAATTATCTGTCTGGATAAGCTTACATATGCGGGAAATCTTTCAACGCTGAAGCCGGTGATGGATAATGCGAATTTCCGCTTTGTTAAGGCGGATATATGCGACAGAGAAGCTATATACAAGCTGTTTGAGGAGGAGAAGCCGGATATAGTTGTAAACTTTGCGGCAGAATCTCACGTTGACCGATCAATTGAGGACCCGGGAATATTTCTGCAGACTAATATAATGGGTACTGCGACACTTATGGACGCATGCCGTAAGTATGGAATTGAGCGTTATCATCAGGTATCCACCGATGAGGTTTACGGAGATTTACCTCTTGACAGACCTGATTTGTTTTTTACAGAGGAAACTCCTATTCATACATCAAGTCCGTATTCATCATCAAAGGCGGCTGCCGATTTATTGGTTTTAGCATATCATAGAACCTACGGTCTGCCCATAACAATCTCACGTTGCTCAAATAACTACGGTCCGTATCATTTCCCTGAAAAGCTTATCCCGCTTATGATAGCTAACGCTCTTGCGGACAAACCGCTTCCTGTATATGGTGAAGGTCTTAATGTGCGTGACTGGCTTTATGTTGAGGATCATTGCAAGGCGATTGACCTGATTATTCATAAGGGCAGAGTAGGCGAGGTATACAACATCGGCGGACACAACGAAAAGACCAATATCTATATTGTTAAGAAAATTCTTGAGCTTCTGGGTAAGCCTGAAAGTCTTATAACATATGTAACAGACCGAAAAGGTCACGATTTGAGATATGCAATAGACCCGACAAAGATACATAATGAGCTTGGCTGGTTACCGGAAACGATGTTTGACGATGGTATTGTAAAGACTGTTCAGTGGTATCTTGATAACAAGGAATGGTGGGGAAATATTATCAGCGGTGAATATCAGGATTACTACGAGAAAATGTACGCAAACAGATGATTATTGACTTCTGAGAGGTTTAACAGATGAATGTATTAGTAACAGGGGTAGCCGGTCAGCTTGGATATGATGTAATGAATGAGCTTGTAAAACGGGGTCATAACGGAATAGGCACGGATATTACAGAAGTGACGGATATGCCGTTTATAAAGCTTGATATTACAGACAGTGAGGCTGTTAATAGGATAATTACCCAAATAAATCCTGATGCTGTGGTGCATTGTGCCGCATGGACAGCTGTTGATGCGGCTGAGAACAAAGAAAATCAGGAAAAGGTATATGCTGTAAATTCTCTGGGGCCTGAGAATTTAGCTAAGTCGTGCAATAAGATTGGCGCCAAAATGGTTTATATAAGCACCGATTATGTTTTTGACGGTCAAGGAACCAAACCGTGGCAGGCGGATTGCAAGGAATACAAGCCGCTTAATGTTTACGGCAATTCAAAGCTTAAAGGTGAGCTGGCTGTATCAGCAAACCTTGACAAATATTTTATTGTCAGGATTGCCTGGGCATTTGGTGTAAACGGCGGCAATTTTATAAAAACAATGCTGAATGTGGGTAAAAAATATGATACGGTAAGAGTAGTAAAGGATCAGATAGGCACACCTACATATACATATGACCTTGCAAGACTGCTAATAGATATGATCGAAACCGACAAGTACGGTTATTATCACGCCACAAATGAGGGCGGATATATAAGCTGGTATGATTTTACCTGCGAAATATATAAACAGGCAGGATTAAAAACGAAAATAATTCCTGTAACAACGGAGGAATACGGACTATCAAAGGCGGCACGCCCCTATAACAGCAGACTTGATAAAAGTAAGCTTGTAAAAGAAGGCTTCAAGCCTCTTCCGGTATGGCAGGACGCATTAAGCAGATATTTAAAGGAGATTGAATACTAGATGGGACAGATAAAAGTAACAAAGGCTCCGATTGAAGGTTTATACATAATAGAGCCTACCATACACGGTGACAGCCGCGGCTACTTTATGGAAACATATAATCAGAACGATATGCGTGAGGCAGGACTTGATATGGTGTTTGTTCAGGATAATCAGTCTATGTCAACAAAAGGCGTTCTTAGGGGACTGCATTTTCAGAAGCAGTATCCTCAGGGTAAGCTTGTAAGAGTTATAAAAGGCAGTGTGTTTGACGTTGCCGTTGATTTACGTAAGGACAGCGAAACATACGGAAAGTGGTTTGGCGTTGAGCTTACAGAAGAAAATAAAAAACAGTTCTATATTTCCGAGGGCTTTGCGCACGGATTTTTGGTTTTAAGCGATACAGCCGAGTTCTGCTACAAGGTGACAGACTTCTATCATCCGGGAGATGAGGGAGGTCTTGCGTGGAACGATCCGGAGATTGGAATAGAGTGGCCTAAGCTTATAGGTGAATATAACGGCACTGCGTCAGGCGAGGGATATACATTAGAGGATGGGTCTAAGCTTAACCTTAGCGATAAGGACCAGAAATGGCTTGGACTGAAAAGTACATTTAGGTTTTGATTACATATAAAAATGAAAGATAATAAATATAATAATAAGAAATTGTTACTAATTGCACCGCTTTTTTTCGGATACTATAAGGAAATTTTAAAGGAAGCCGAAAATATGGGTATGGAAGCAGATTATATATGCGACGCACCAAGTAATACGAATCTATCTAAGGCTGTTGCAAGAATAAACAAAAGCTTCATAAAGGGTGCAACAAGGAAATATTATGAAAAAAATGTTTATCCTGTAGTGTGTGCTAAACAGTATGACTATGTTTTGTTAGTTGCAGGTATGACTTTTGCGTTTTTCCCGAATATGGTCAGGGAAATAAGGGAATGTCAGAAAAAGGCAAGATTTGTTATGTATCAATGGGATTCTGAGGAAAACCTTCCGTATTCTACACACATTCATAAATATTTTGACGATATATATACCTTTGACCGTATCGATTCGGGAAATGACAGCAAGTATAAGTTTTTACCGTTATTCTATACAAGACTTTATGAAAAGGCGAGCAAATCCAACGAGAAAGCAGAGTATGACTGCTC
>CAKSGP010000238.1 GCA_934454745.1 uncultured Clostridia bacterium | reverse complement strand
ATGCAAGCTTAAGGGGGTGAAAAGAATGAATGGATACTTTTACATAACATTAATAAATTATGAATAGACTATGAAATTTATTAAGTGAATTTGTAACAAAAAACGATAAATATTGACAATTTATCTAAAAGTGGTAAAATTGTTAATAAAGTTTACCAATGCCTGTTTTTGCTCTAATGTTAGAAAAATAGAGCTTAATAAGGGCAGAAAGGCTGTGAAATTTATGCTTAATGAAATGATTGAAGCCGTTAAAACGGCTGAAAAACAAGCGGCCGACAGGATTTTAGAAGCCAAAAAGGCTGCGGCTCATACAGCAGAGTCTGCCGAGGTGCAGAAGGAGCGTATGAGGGCGGAGGTATGCGATAATGGAAAGGCATATTATGCCGGACTCAAGGAGAGTATCAAGTCAGAAGAGGAAAGACTTCTTCGGGAGGCAGAGGAAAAAGCAAAGATTACTGCAACTCAGCTTCGGGAAAATGCCGCTAAAAAACAGTCTGAGTTAGATAAAATGATGCTCGATATTTTGTTTTCGTAAGGCGGTGATATAAATTGGCTGTAATGAAGATGAAGCGTATATGTGTATGTGCGCTTCGGAAAAACAGAAAGCAGATTCTTGAAGGTCTGCAAAGTATGGGCACGATAGAGCTTGAGTTCGGTGATGCACATGGACTTGAGCTGTATGATACTTCATCAAAACGCGGAGTATTTGAAAGAAATGCGCAAAACATTGATACGGCACTTGCCGTACTTGATGAATATGCACCCAAAAGCGGTTCAATACTTGATTCCCTTGCAGGCAGAAGCAGTGTTGACAAAAACGCTTATGACGAAATTGTAAAAGATAGTCTTAAACTGGTAGATGATGCAGGAAAAATCATTCATCTTAGGGATTTAATAACCGAGAGTAAAGCGGAAATCGCAAATCTAAATAGCAATATTGAAGCGATAACGCCATGGCTTGGTGCCGATGTTTCCTTAGGACTTAAAAAGACAAAGACATCTGATGTTATATTCGGCGTTATGCCTTCATCTGTGAGCGATGAAGAGCTTGAGGAGCTTTTACATAATTTCTCCTCAGCCTTTGAAACAGTATCACGTGACAAAAATTCAGCGTACGTAATGATAGTCACCAAAAGAAGTGATACAGAGGCTGTAAATAATGTACTGAGAAAACATGGATTTTCACATCCGCCCAAGCTATGTAACGGATTTCCTGCAAGAGAGCGGGAGGCAATGCTCGGTAAAATAAGTGAGCTAAATAGGACAATTGATAAAGCCATAAGCGATATTAAAGGATATGCACCTAAAAGAAAAGCACTTATGACAGCATCTGATTACTATCGTATGAGGGCAGATAAATATGAGGTTATCGGTAAGATACCCCAGTCAAAGCACGCGTTTTTCTTAAACGGCTTTGTCCCTGAAAAATATGCAGACATGATAGCAAAGGTGCTTGAGGAACGCTTTAGTGCGGCCGTAGAACTGAAGGATACCGATGATGCACCGGTAGAGCTTGAAAATAACGGATTTGCTGAATCCTTTGAGGGAGTCCTCGAATCCTTCGGATTACCGAAAAAGGGCGAGTTTGACCCGTCGTTTATAATGTCTATATTCTATGTGTTCCTTTTCGGACTAATGCTTTCAGATGCGGCGTATGGAGCTATAATTTCAGTTTCGTGCTTTGCACTCATAAAGAAGTTTAAAAATATGGAGAGTTCCCTTAGGAAGTCCATAAAGATGTTTATGTATTGTGGTCTGTCGACACTTTTCTGGGGAATAATGTTCGGCGGATATTTCGGAGATGCACTTGAGGTTATTGCACGGACATTCTTTAATAAAGAAATAACGGTACCTGCATTGTGGTTTGTACCGCTTAAAGATCCGATGCGTCTGCTTATGTATTCGCTTCTGTTTGGACTTATACATTTGTTTACCGGTCTTGCACTTAAAGGATATATGTACATAAGAGATAAGGACTATAAAGGCTTTGTGTTTGACATCTTGTCGTGGTTTATGCTCCTTGGCGGACTAATCGCACTGCTGTTGAAAAGTTCAATTTTTGAATCTCTTTCAGGAAATGCACTGAATCTTGGAAGAGCCGGAAATATAATCGCATCTGCTTTTGCGGCAGTAGGAGCTTTGATAATACTCTTTACAAGCGGAAGAACTTCAAAGAATTTCGGCATACGTCTTGCAAAGGGTGCATACAGCCTCTACGATATAACCAGCTGGCTGTCTGATGTTTTAAGTTATTCAAGGCTTTTAGCACTCGGACTTGCAACAGGAGTTATAGCATCTGTTATAAATCAGATGGGAACTATGGCAGGAAACGGCGTTATGGGGACGATAATATTTATAGCGGTATTTATATTCGGACATATATTTAACCTGGCAATAAATCTGCTTAGTGCGTATGTTCATACGAATAGACTCCAGTATGTGGAATTTTTCGGTAAATTCTACGAGGGCGGAGGGCGAAAGTTCAACCCCTTTAAAGAAAACACAAAATATATAAAAGTAACAAAAAATAATTTATAAAAGAGAGGAAGTAATTATCATGGGATTAGTTTATGCAATTATGGGAGCAGCAGTAGCTGTATTTTTAGCAGGAGCAGGTTCAGCAATCGGAGTCGGTATAGCAGGTCAGTCTGCGGCAGGAGTTGTTACGGAAGATCCGTCTAAATTTGCTAAGGTACTTATTATGCAATTGCTTCCCGGCACACAGGGTATTTACGGTCTGTTGGTAGGCTTTATAACACTGTCAAATATAGGCTTACTTGGCGGCGGAGCCGCAGCTGTATCAACATCTGTTGGACTTCAGATACTTGCAGCTTGTCTGCCTATAGGAATAGTTGGACTTATATCAGGTATTTACCAGGGAAAAACAAGTGCGGCAAGTATCGGTATAATAGCAAGAAAGCCGGAGCAGTTCGGTAAAGCTATGCTTTTCCCGGCAATGGTTGAGACCTATGCTATTTTGGCACTTCTTATTTCAATATTGTCAATTACTGCAATTCAGATTGGATAATCTTGCAGAAAAATG
>CAKSGP010000237.1 GCA_934454745.1 uncultured Clostridia bacterium | reverse complement strand
ATATGAGGCAATGCGACAGGTTGGATTTGAAAATCTTAAAAATCTTGGTCAGCTGACAAAATTCCACTGGTAAGGAGTGAAAGATATGAAATATATTGTAATTTTAGGCGACGGAATGGCGGATTATCCCGTAGACCGTTTTGATGGCAAGACAATCCTTGAGGTTGCAAATAAACCGACGATTGATTATATGTCACGTCACGGTGAGCTTGGAATGTGCAAAACCGTTCAGGACGGAATGAAACCTGGGTCCGATGTTGCAAACCTATCGGTTATGGGCTATGACACTTCAAAGTGCTACACAGGCCGTTCACCTCTTGAGGCGGCATCAATCGGAGTTACAATGCTTGATGATGATGTTACTTTCAGAACAAATCTTGTAACTTTATCCGATGATGAGGATTATGAAAAAAAGACTATGCTTGACTATTCAGCAGGTGAGATAACAACCGAGGAAAGCACAGAGCTTATGGAAGCAATTGCAAAAGAGCTTAATACTGATAAAATTAAGTTCTACCCGGGAATAAGCTACCGTCATCTTTGCGTATGGAACGGCGGTTCAACCGATGTTGAGCTAACACCGCCCCACGATATTTCCGATAAATGCGTAGGCGAGTATCTGCCAAAGGGACAGGGCGCAGATAAGCTTTATGAGATGATGCGTGCATCGGAGAAGATATTAAAAAATCATCCTGTAAATATTAAACGGATTGCCGAGGGTAAAAATCCTGCAACATCAATCTGGGTATGGGGCGAAGGCACAAAACCCTCTGTTGATAACTTCTATGAAAAATACGGAGTCCGTGGCAGTGTAATATCCGCAGTTGACCTTATAAAGGGAATTGCAAAATGTGCAGGTATGAATTCAATAGATGTTCCGGGTGCAACAGGTAATTGTGAAACGAACTGGACAGGTAAGGCACAGGCGGCACTTGATGCAATAACAGGCGATAGCGATTTTGTTTATGTGCATATGGAAGCACCTGACGAAATGGGACATCAGGGCAAGCCTGATAAGAAAAAAGAAGCAGTAGAAACAATAGACGAGGTTGTGGTTAAGTTCTTAAAAGAAGAGCTTGAGAAGCGTGGCATTGACTATAAAATGCTAATTATGCCCGATCACCCGACTCCGATTTCTCTAAAAACACACGTAAGCGATCCCGTTCCATATATCATATATGATTCAACTAAACCAGACGGCGGTTCAGGACTTGACTATACAGAGAAAAACGGCGAAAGCACAGGTATATTTATTGAAAAGGGCTATACACTAATGGATAAATTTCTTGACAGATAATTATCTCCGAGGTGATATAAATGAAAATAAGCGAAAACGTTAAAAAGGTAGTTATAGTTTTTGCAGTTGCCCTTGCGGCAGTACTCCTTCTAACTTTAGCAGGACCGGCAGTAATCCGCGGAATAATTTATCTTTTTGGATTGCTCTCGCCCTTTGTGATAGGATATTTTGTTGCAAGACTTATAAATCCCATTGCCGACAGGCTTAATAAATGGGTGAAAATTCCAAGAGGCATATCTGCCGTCCTTGTTATAATAGTAACACTCGGCGCAGTAGGCGGATTATTGGGATTACTGGGGTACAAGCTGTTTGACGAAATCAGAAGCCTGTACCTTGACTGGGACGATATTGTAAGGTCACTAAGAGCAAACTGGCATAATTTCTCATCGAAAATGAGCGAAATGTATATCGTAATGCCTGACTTTATCCGCGATGCCATAGATAATGCTTTTGACAGTTGGTACAAGCAGTCCGTTAAAATCAGTGGAAGTATTCCTGTTGTAAACGTTGCTCAGGTTGCGGCAAAATCCTTGCCTGCAGGTCTTATCTGGACGGTAATGTTCATACTCTCCCTTTACTTCATGGTATCGAGGAGAATGAGCCTTACAAAGAGTGTCAGAAAATTTATAGGCGACAGGTATGCAGATAAATTAATTGAAATCAAAACCCAGTGCAAAACTTATCTTGGCGGGTATGTAAAAGCACAGTTGATTTTAATGGTTATAGCATTCTTTGCGATTTTAGTCATACTTTCGCTTTTTGATGCACCCTTTGCTCTCTTGATTGCAGCATTAACTGCAGTTCTTGATGCGCTTCCGTTTTTTGGGAGCGGAATAGTACTTTGGCCTATGGCGGTTGTATATCTTATAGACGGTAGAATAAAACTTGCTATTGCTTATATTATAACATATATTGCAGTAATGCTTTTGCGAAGATTTATAGAACCGAAGCTTGTCAGCGACAAAATTGGTTTTAATAATCCTATAATAATGCTTGTTGCGATGTATATAGGCTATAAGTTCTGGGGAGTAGGGGGTCTTATAGGCGGACCAATTATTCTTATGCTGATTTTAAGTCTTTATACCGTTGGATTATTTAACAGAATAATAGCGGTACTAAAACAGTTTGGACATTTTACGGTAAAAGAAATCAAGCTGTTTGAAGAATATATGCACCATATTACAAAATGAAAGGAATAAAAGTAATGGAAAAAGAAAAGTTTTATCTCACCACTGCAATTGCGTATACGTCAAAAACACCGCACGTGGGAAACACTTATGAAATTGTACTTTCCGATGCAATAGCACGTCATAACAGATATATAGGTAAGGACGTATATTTCTTAACCGGTACAGATGAGCACGGACAGAAAATTCAGGAGATAGCCCAGGAAGAGGGCATAACTCCCAAAGAACACGTTGACAAGATTGCCGGAGAAATACGTGAGATTGCAGATATGCTTAATGTAAGCTATGACGGGTTTATAAGAACAACAGACGAGCATCACGAAAAGGCAGTTCAGAAAATATTCAAAAAGCTTTACGACCAGGGTGATATTTACAAGGACGAATATGAAGGCTGGTACTGTACACCCTGTGAGTCTTTCTGGACAAATACACAGTTAAAGGACGGCTGTTGCCCCGACTGCGGACGAGAAGTTAAAAAGACAAAAGAGGAAGCATACTTCTTTAAGATGTCAAAGTATCAGAAACAGCTTGAGGAATATATCGAAAATAATCCGCTTTTCATTCTGCCTGAA
>CAKSGP010000236.1 GCA_934454745.1 uncultured Clostridia bacterium | reverse complement strand
CTGCAATTCAGGTCTATGTCCCATGGCATTTGCATGAACCGAAAGAGGGAGAATTCGACTTTTTCGGTGGAGTAGGCGAGTTGAATTTAAGGGGCTTTTTAGAGCTCGTTAAAGACTCAGGTTTAAAAATTATGTTCAGACCGGCACCGTTCATATGCTCCGAATGCGATTTAGGAGGACTTCCCTCATGGCTTTTAAAAAGAAGGGGAATTGCTCTTCGCAGCAGGGATGAAAAATATATTGATCCGGTTAAAAACTATTATCAAAGGCTTTGCAAGGAATTTGTTCCGTATCTTTCAACGAACGGCGGTCCGATAATAGCAGTTGCACTTGATAATGAATACGGCGGTTACGGAAATGATAGAGAATATCTTATTACATTACGTAAAATTCTTACTGATAACGGAGTTGATGTACCGTTTTATACAACGGACGGTCTCAGCGGTTTAATGACGGTCAACGGAAGTCTTGAGGATTGTTGGCATGGAATAAATTACCGCTCAACACCGGATATGACTGAAAAAGCAATGGAGGTTTTAGAAACCAACCGTCCCGGTTTCCCGTTGTTTGTTGGAGAACTCTGGGCAGGTCAATCTGTTATTTGGGGTGAAAATTTCAAACCAAGATCAGCAAAAGAAACCGCAGACGCTTATAGGATAGCGCTGAATAAAGGTGCGTATGTTAATTTTTATATGTTTGCGGGCGGTACAAATTTCGGATTCACATCGGGTTCTACATACGGCTCACCGTTTTTGCCTTCCAAAGATAAAAACTATCCGCGATTTTTGCCTTATGCAACTTCTTACGATGTTGATGCTTTGATCGGCGAAGACGGAAATCCGACTGAAAAATATTATCTTTGCAGAGATGTATTGGATGAATATTTAGGCAAGCTGAAAAGAGCGCACAATCTGCCTAAAAGAAAATCACAAAGCATTACAATAAAATTGACGCAGGCGGCAAATTTATTTGATAATCTGGATATCTTATCTAAAAAAACGGTGAAATCAATTCTGCCTACGACTATGGAGGAGCTTGATCAAAACTTTGGCTATGTTCTTTATACTACTGAGCTAAGGGGAAATAACAGTTGGTCAAGGCTTGCTTTAGATAATTCCGTGCGTGATAGAGCAACTGTATATATGAATGGGAAATATAAATGCACATTTGACAGGACAACTGACAATAATGCTGTCGACTTTTCAGTACCTTCCAAAGGACTTAAAATTGAGTTTTTAGTGGAAAATATGGGTAGAAGCTGTACTGCAGAAAGTTGGGAAGAATACAAGGGGATTGTAAAACCCTCTATAACCGAAAATTGCCGCAATTCATTCAATTGGGTTCAAATTTCGCTTCCATTAGATAATATTTTGGGATTAAGGTATCAATCGCTTTCTTCACGTAATGCTTGTGACAATATGCCGGTTTTTCTAAAGGGTGTTTTTGATGCAAAAGCGGGTGTAGATACATTTGTATCACTGAACGGCTTTACACACGGGTGTATTTGGGTGAACGGTTTTAACATAGGGCGTTATTGCGATAACGGACCACAAAAAACACTTTATATTCCCGGCTCGCTATTAAAAGAAAATAATAATGTTATAGAAATTTTTGATACCGAGTATAACGGCTCAACTTCGTTTGTTGAATGTAAAGAGTCACATGTTTTTCAATAGTAAATATTATTTTGCTATGTTATAATTAAAGGATAATGGTATGATAAATATTTTAAAGCATCCTGACGATATTAAAGTTTATTGCGAGGAAAAAGATGAAACAGATGCTTTTGTTGAAATCAAAGTTAGTAATAGAAGGATGTTTGTAAATATTACTGCCCAAAATAGCAGACCACGGTTTATTTGTATGCGCTGGAACCATATTATTACAGCTCCGACAAGAATAATGGGTGATAAGTGGGAACGAAGCTACGGTAATATGGAGTGGCATTCACTTAACGGGGAAATTTTTATGCCATGGTATTTTATTGCTAATTGCGGGAATAAAACTGTTGGCTGCGGAGTTATGACGGGTTGTAATAGTTTTGTCAGCTTTCAATGCGACCAAAGAGGTTGTACTGCGTGGTTTGACGTGCGTTGCGGCGGAACAGGCGTTGAATTGAACGGAAGAACTCTACTTGCTGGTGTTATTATATGTGAACGTTATGAAGATATATCACCGTTTAAGGCGGCACAGAATTTTTGCCGTCTTATGTGCAAAAATCCTCGGTTGCCGAAAATTCCTGTATATGGTAGTAATAATTGGTATTATGCTTACGGAAACAGTAGCCGCAAAGATATTTTAAGGGATGCCGATATAATATCTGAGCTTGCCGGTGAAAATGAAAATAAGCCGTTTATGGTTATTGATGACGGGTGGTCTGTAAATCGATGCAAAGGACCTTGGAAACCAAATGAAGAGTTCGGTGACATGGAAGAAATTTGCTGTGAAATAAAAAAACGTGGCGTTCGTCCCGGCATATGGTTTAGACCCTTGTTCGATTTAGAGGCACAAAATAAGCATCCCGAATGGCGAATAAAAAAACCGTCGGGCGCTTGTATGGATGAGAATTACATAAACACAGAGGATGGTTTTTTAGGATATCTTGATCCTACCGTTACTGAAGTAAAAGAACATTTGAGGAAGATTATTAGGAGGATTAAAGCTTGGGGTTATGAACTAATCAAGCACGATTTTTCGACATTTGATATATTTGGAAATTTCGGTATCAATCTAAACGGCATGGTCACGCCCGATTACGGTTGGACATTTCACGATAAGACTAAGACAAGCGCGGAAGTTATACTTGATTTTTACAGACTTCTTCGTGAGGAAGCGGGTGAAATGATAATTATAGGTTGCAACACAATATCACATCTCTCTGCTGGTATATTTGAACTTTACCGTGCAGGTGATGATACTAGCGGTAAAGAATGGAGCAGAACCCGAGCTTACGGAATAAATGCGTTGGCATTCAGAATGTGCCAAAATAATGCTTTTTATAAGGTCGATGCAGATTGTGTCGGAATTATAAAAAATATGATTGATTGGAAATTAAAC
>CAKSGP010000235.1 GCA_934454745.1 uncultured Clostridia bacterium | reverse complement strand
GATGGTTTAATGTAGCTCTTTGTATGAGTGATATAAAAAAGCTTGGTATAGTCTTTAACGGAGTTGAACAGCTCAACCATTCCTTTACACAGGAAGCCGGAGTTATAAGAGGATTAAATTATCAGAGTGCACCCTATGAGCAGGCAAAGCTTGTAAGATGTGTTAAAGGAAGTCTGTACAGTGTAGGCGTAGATATTGCTGTGGGTTCAGAAAGCTTTGGAAAATGGTGCGGATTTGAGCTGAGGGCAAATGACGGATATATGATGTATGTCCCAAGAGGCTATGCCCATGGTTTCATTACATTGGAGGAAAATACGGAGCTTGAGTATTTTACAGATAATGTGTATTCATACGAAAATGCAAAAAGCATTCGGTATGACGATCCTGCAATCGGCATCGACTGGTCAGCAGGCGGAAAAATAAAGCCTGTAACCGATATTATGTCAGATAAGAACAAAACCGCACCTTATCTTAGCGACTTGCTGACAGATTTATAAGGAGAGTTAGAAATGATTTCAGTTTGTATGGCAACATATAACGGCGAGAAGTATATAAAGGAACAGCTTGAATCCATATTGAAGCAGATAGGACCTGAGGACGAGGTTATCCTGTCCGATGACGGCTCTAAGGACTCGACGGCAGAGGTTGTAAAATCACTTAATGATAAAAGAATAAAATTTGTGTATAACCAGGGCACACATGGCTTTACACATAATTTTGAAAACGCATTAAGACTTGCAAAGGGTGATTATATTTTCCTCTCGGATCAGGACGATATATGGCTTGATAACAAGGTCGAGGTTATGATGAGGTATCTTAAGGATTATACCTTTGTCACCTCCGACTGTATAACAATAAATGAAAACCTTGAGGTTATTCAGCAGTCACGCTTTAAGGAATTTGATATGAAGCCAGGCTTTATACGCCATCTTATCAAATCAAGATTTTTGGGTTGCTGTATGGCATTTAAAAGAGAATTGCTTATTGCAGCACTGCCGTTCCCAAAAGACGATTTTTTAGTTGAACATGATATATGGTTGGCGGCAATTGCATTTCTTTATTTTGATGCAAAGCTCATTGAGGAGCCTTTAATACATTACAGACGACACGGCAACAATGCCTCCGAGGGGGGATTTACAAAGGGATATTCTCCGTGGGTAAAACTGAAAAAAAGGGTATACAGACTGGCAAAGCTGTGTGGAATAAGAAAAAAGGTTAAGAAGATAAAAAAATCAATGGAGTGAAAAATCAGGTGCAATCACTATTTGTAGCAAATATAGAGATGAATGAAAATGAGGGAATATATAAAAAAGTCTGTGCTCAGGCAGATGCGTTTCCTTTATGTGAGTTGATAACAAGAAGCGGAAAAAATGCAAAGACAAGAAAACCAGGAAGTGACAAAGGCATTGTGACAGATATGCCTTTTTTGCAGTATGTGTCAAAACAGATAAACAGCACAAGCATCAAAGAAATGTATGTAAGGCATATGATTACGAATCCCGGGTTGGTTAAGCTGCTCAAGATTGCAAAGAAAAAGAATATAAAAATATATTATGAGATACCTACATATCCGT
Organism: uncultured Clostridia bacterium; assembly: GCA_934454745.1. Taxonomy (GTDB): domain Bacteria; phylum Bacillota; class Clostridia; order UBA1381; family UBA1381; genus Ornithomonoglobus. The sequence continues at coordinate 1,487 of CAKSGP010000235.1, read as the reverse complement.
ATTTCGGCGAGCAAATCAGAGCATCAAGACAGAAGTACAGAGCTATTATAAAAATAGCTCTTGATATTCTTTTCTGGCCGATAATTTATAAGTATATAGATAAGCTTGTCATTATAAGAAGCAGTAAAAAAGCAAAGCATTATTCAAAAATGGTTGAAATTACAAATGGTGTAAGAACTGATAATATTAAGGGAAAGGATTATTCAAAAGACAGGGACAATACTTTCCGTATGGTTGCCGTAGGCACGCTTTATCCGTATCACGGCTATGACAGAGTTTTAAAGGGTATGGCAGAATGCAGTGAGAAAATAGGAGATACAAAGGTGGAATTTCACGTTGTAGGTTCAAGCAGAACTATTGATGATCTGCATAATGAGGCAGACAGGCTTGGACTTAAAAATGTTATTTTCCACGGTATCTGCTCAACCCAACAGCTTAATGATATGTATGATAATTTTGACATAGGTCTTGGCTGTCTTGCACTGCACAGAAGGAATGCGGATATTGATACCACGTTAAAGGTTATAGAATACTATTGCCGCGGTATACCCGTTGTAAGCAGCGGTGAATGTCCTATGCAGGATAAGAGTTGTACCTTCAGGGTACCGGACAATAATGATGCTGTGGATATTAGAACAATATATAATTTCTATCTTAATATTCCGAAGGAAAAGCTTACGCAGTTATCAAAAGAGGCAAAAGCCGAATTTTCCTGGGAAAATATAATGAATAAATATGTGAGGAAATAGACTTTTATGAAATCAGGCAGACGGGAAAAAACATTCACATGGATGTTTATATGTATGGTGTTGTATCTGGTAAATGCAATGTTTAAATATTTTTTACCGACCAATGCAACTAAAATGTTGCCGATTGCTTCTTTGGCAATAGCTTTATTTATGACGGTAAGGGGACGCGACTATAAACTAAAGCTGAATAAAATGGAAATATTTTTCTTTGCTTTTATTCTGATGTGGTTTTTTGGTTGCTTATATTCCCCGGACATGGCAAAAGGAATGGGATTTGTTTTTTCCTTGGCTCTTGCAGTAATTTTGCAGATGCTGCTAAGGGTGAGAGATTTCAACGAAAAAAAGATTATGAGGGTTATTGTTATCGTATGTATAGCGCTTGTGTTGGCGGTAATTATTCAACCTATTATGCCCAATATCATAGATTCTATAAGCAGAAGCTTCCATTACACAAGGGAGCAATACGGAAATATGAGGATATGGGCATATAACGGCTGGTATAGCGGTTTGTTCCCTGACAGAGCCCCTGCGGCGTTTTTTGGCGTACTCCTTGCAGGAACAGGTATTTATTATATTTTTATGGCAAAAAACAAACACACAAGTATATATACAAGATGGTTTGGTATAGTGCTTTATATTATTGGAGTATATTGCATTTTGCTGACTGCAAAACGAGGTCTGCTTCTGGGATGCTTTATATCAACATTTTTCACCTATATCATATATAAAAAAGCGCAG
>CAKSGP010000234.1 GCA_934454745.1 uncultured Clostridia bacterium | reverse complement strand
TTACAGCACGAATTGAGGATACAGTTGATAAAGCTATGCAGTATGGTAAAACAGGCAACGTTCTTGTTGACGGATTTGTCAACACCTTACAGCTTGTCACAAAACATACTGTAATGCCCTCTGCAAACGTTAATGAAAAAATACTCCGTGATAAGCTTTGTGAGTTTGGAAATATCATATATGGCGAGCTTTTAGAACACAAGCTTGAAGTAGGTGACGGCAAAATAATATGTACGCCAGGACATACAGGCTTTTCGGGCAATACAGATGCCGCATACGAGCAGGTTATAAACGCAATTAACAACGAGGATTTCTCAAGAATACGTGTTGAGTTGAGATCAGCACCGCCAAAAACACTTACCTTGGAGGATATAGATGCATTTGCCTATGCAACCCCCAAAAGTGCATATTTTGATATATCGGAAAACAATGTAACTGTTGTCCCTGAAGTTTGGGGCAGATATTTAAATCGTGAAGCTGTAGCACCGCTTGTATCGCAAATCTACGAGGGCGGCAGTGTTGTTAATATTCCGTATAATTCCACAGAGCCTGACATAAAAGCTTCAGACCTCAACGAAAAGCTTTTTAATGCAACATTAGGTTCATTCTATACAAACTACGGAGGCTCAACTGCAAACAGAGCCGCAAATGTAGCAAACGCCGCATCAAAAATCGACAATAAGGTATTAGCACCGGGTGAGGTATTCTCATTTAACGATACTGTCGGAAAGCGTTCTGTTGCAAACGGATTTTTTCAGGCACCTGAATATGCCAACGGTCAGACCGTTATGGGCATAGGTGGAGGAACGTGTCAGGTTTCATCAACACTGTATAATGCAGTGCTGTATTCTGATTTATCCATTGTATCCCGCCTTAACCATATGTTCCCCGTAGGATATTGTCCTTTAGGTCAAGATGCAACAGTAACTGATTCAGGTGTTGACTTCAAATTTGCGAATAATACAGATTATCCCATAAAAATCTCTGCCGTAGCAAGCGGAGGACGGATAACCGTCAGCATAATCGGAACACAGCGTGACGTTCCCCACACTGTAAAAATCGAGAATTATACAACTCACTCCGAGGGCAATCAATCTGTCCGTTCATACCGTATGGTCTACGATCCCAACGGTACTCTTATCCGAAAGGACGATTTAGGAAAGAGCTATTATATGGCACACTGACGAAAAAAGGGCTTGCAACGCTTGCCCTTTTTATGTAGGATATGAAAGGTGAAACAAATGAATTCTTTAAATATAACCCCCGAGAAACTCGCTCAATCAATCAATTCCGAAATTACCATTAACGCCTGGGTATATAAAATACGCAAAGCGTCAGGCTTATATTTTGTCGCATTGCGTTATAGGAAATACTGCTTTCAATCGGTATATATCCCCGACCTTTGCAAAACTCCATTAAATGAAATGTGCGAGGGTGCATATATTGAAGCTGTTGCAAGTGTGAAAGAGGAAAAGCGGTCACCATACGGTTTCGAGCTTACCCTGAAATCTTTCCGCACACTATCGCGTCCCATAGAGGCGTATCCTCTGAATGTATCACAGCCAACCCTTGGCTCTACACTTGAGGATAGCATAAAAAACCGAAATGTGTCGCTAAGACACCCATCAGAATTTGATATAATCAGCATACGAGGTGACATAGAATTTGCATTTTCGCAGTTTATGCAGATGAATGATTTTGTAAAAGTAAATACACCTAAAATAAATAAAGCCTGCTCTGTCACCGACTATATAAACGCTCAGTATTTTGAACATAAAGCATCACTTGCACACTCTCCTGTATTACACCTGATACAGGCAGTAGGCGGACTTGATTGTGTATATGAAACAGGTGTTGGGTATTCTGCGAAAAACCGAAATAGCTTGCGTCACTTAAACGAGTTTACACGGCTCGATTTTGAATTATCCTATGCAAACCGCGAAACGGTAATTGAAATCCTTAATAATGCAATAGACTATATTCTATGCTATATTAAAAAGAACCGCAAAAGAGAGCTTGAGAGTCTGGGTGTTAAAATTAATAAGCCCTCCTCTATTTCTGTTATTTCTTATAAAACAGCAATGGACATTACAGAAAAGCCATATACACAGAAAAGCCTTGACCCGACCGATGAGAAAAAACTGTGTGAGTATGCAAAATCCGAATATGAAAGCAATTATATTTTTATAACTGATATACCGAAGGAAAACCGTCCCTTCTGTGAAAAAGACGGTTGCGGATTTGTGCTCCTTTCTAACGGTCTTGAAATAGCATCAGGCGGTGAGCATATCTCAGATTACACTAAACAACATAAGAAAATCTCCGACTTTGGTTTATCACCTGATGATTATGAATCATTTCTATCTGCACACAAGTACGGATTACCGCCTCTTGCAGGTGCAGGAATTGGACTTGAACGGTTTGTTATGGCTCTTTTGGGACTTGATAATATACGCCGTGCCACACTATTTACGCGGGATTTGCATCATCTTGTTCCTTAAGCGAAAAAAGTCTTGAAAAAATTATAACATTTTGCAAACATATGTTTGACATTTCACTTCTCTTGTGTTATAATAGTTTACAGAAGGAGTGATATGTTATGGCAAAGTTAACTGACAAAGATTACGAAATCCTTGATTTTATATATAAAGAAATAAAAAAGAACGGCTATCCCCCGACCGTCCGTGAAATTGGTGCGGCGGTCAACCTGAACTCACCTGCAACGGTACACGCAAGACTTTCAAAGCTTGAGGCGGCGGGTAAGATTGAAAAGACGTCTACAAAAAACCGTACAATGCGTGTTGTCGACTATCCAGAAAACGAGCCTGAAACCGGTTACGGAACAAAAGAGGAATATATTGAAGTACCTGTATACGGAAAAATAACCGCCGGTGTACCCATAACCGCCGTAGAACAGCTTGAACGTCATTTCCCCATACCTATGTCTTACGTAGGAAATCACGATATATTTATGCTTAAAGTAAGCGGTGAATCAATGATAAATGTCGGAATTTATGATGGTGATTATATCATAGTAGAAAAACGCCCTGATGCAAATAACGGCGATATTGTTGCCGCACTTATTAAT
>CAKSGP010000233.1 GCA_934454745.1 uncultured Clostridia bacterium | reverse complement strand
GAATTATAGACGTCAAGCGCTCTGTTAGACAGCAGCTGTTCAAATACAGAAACCAGATCGTATATGTATCCGCTGCTCTCGTACATTTTGTCGTAATCTTCAAGTATAAACTCTGCTGCTTTTTCAAACTTTTTGGGATCGTATCCTATAATGGAATTCCCCCACATTGATGCTTTTTTTAAATTGAATTGAGGTCTTGCATTCACCATACTTTCAGGGGCGCCCTGACCGATCATATTGTATTTTGCCTTATAAACCGTATCCTCTAATATGTCCCAAGCCATATAAGCAGTCCGACTTTCGGCACCGTATCTTCTTTCCGAATAGGAATGAAGCCATTCGGTAATATTTGCCGGTATAACCTTTGCTTCGGCGTCCTCCTGCCATACCGATTCAAAAAGAAAATCATAAAGCACAGGGTTGTTTTCGCTCGCTTCACAGGTCATTCCTATTCCGACAAAATACTTGCATCTGTTAAGTATCTTCGGTATTGCACTAACCATATTATCAAGATGCCCGTGAAGACCGAGTCTTCCTCCGAAATTGTTAAGCATACAATAAACCCACGGCGTACCGTCAAATTCCGGGGCATATCCGTGATTTGGGTTTCCGGGTTTTCCGTCGCTGTAATTAGGAAGCTTTTCGGCATATAAATCCAAAACCACCGTATGCTCCGTACCGTTTTCAACCTCTTTAATTCCGGCAAGCAATTCTGAAGTGGGATTGGCCTGCCATGACTGTATTACCCAAACGGAATCGGGATTCGCACGCAGCATTTCCGAAAGTACGTTTTTTGAGATTGTTCGCGGCGACATTCCACCTGTTATTCCGCCCTCATGGAACGGGTCTGTAGCAAAATATACTGCGTCGCCCAAAACCTCTCTTTGCGACTCATAAAAAAGCTTTGCATATTTTTTAAATGACGGACAATCGGTTTTAATCATAGCCGGGCGCTGTATGGAGCACCACCTTCCCTGCGGTATTATCTCAATCTCACTGTCATAGTTTTTAATATTAACCGGCACCATACCGCTGTAGCCTTGTAAAACAGTCTGCATACCGAGTTTTCTCATAATAAGCTGATTATGCCTTGCAAGACGCGTACATTTTTCAAACCATGAATCGGGAACAGGACCTCCGAACTCGAATTCATTTGCCATATATTGCCATGCATAGTACGCAGGACCTGTAAGGAAAGCCTTGACTTCGTCAAAGGCATATCCTATTTTACCGAGAAACCTGCGCCAAACCTCTTCCTGTGCGGTTATATCAAGTACAACATTAACGCCGTTAAGCGCCAACCAGTCAAGCTCGTTGCGCCATTCCTTTTCACCCCAAAACGCATTTGTGTAAGAAAGCGTACAATAATTATAAGCGTAACGAATCCTTGCTTTTGTTTCCCGGTATATGTCTTTTTCGGGCATTATCGGTTTGTTTGGCATTTTCACCTGATCCCCGACCTGCGATATATTTACCTTACAATAATATTTAAGATAATAATTAAGACCTGCCGCCAAGGAAACGCCGATATTACCGATTATCCCGATCTTGCCGTTTTTATTTGAAATTTTAAAATAATCATACTTTTTTTTCTCGCCTATTGAAAAATCAAACCAGATTTTATATTTTTCACCCAAACGGCGTGCTACAATTCCGTATACCTCGTTTATTGCGTCCTCATCCTTGACTTTAATATTGTACTCCGAATCTTTAAAATCGCATACATTTATCATATGGCGTGCGGTTGCCGGATTACCGCTCGGTCTGCCTGTATATTCAATTTTCTCAAAGGCGGATTCTGGGGAAACCGAATTGTATTCATAATAAACCCGTATAACACGCGCTTCCCTGCCGTTAAGATTATATAGATCGCCATTTTCACCGCAGGGACTATCGTTGTTCTTAACACAAACAAGTTCAAAATCACTGCCATTAAGACTTGTGTAAAGCGAATAATGCGAAAAACCTTCGGTAGACGTAAAAACAGAAACCGTGTCAAGATAATAGTTTTCTTTAAGAGACAGATCAGTACATTTCGGATAAAGGTTTAAAAGATCCGTATCCTCGTCTTCAAATGCCTTAATATCTGAAATACTTTCATTTGTATAAATATATAAATGCGTAGCCGGCACCGCGCGCGCAAGAAGTAATTCCTGTATTCCGCGTTTTACGGTTATTGTTTCGCCAAGTGGAATAGGAGAATCTATAACTGCATTCTGCACATACATTATTTTTGTGTTTTCACGGCAATTAAAGCTTAGCTTTATTAAATTGCAGCTTTTGCCGAAATCGAGAACAATATGATTGTTACTGTTCTTAACAACAAAACCGTTTATTTCTTTCATAAAATTTTCCTTTCAAGCGGTCATAATAATAAACCTAATTGCTTATCAAAATATTTATTGTGGTTTTCAATTTTTTGTCAATCAAAAAAATAAACTCCGACACCGATTCCTATATTTCCACCAGACTTAAAGTGTTTTATAAACGCTCTTTGCAAAGAAGTGTCAGAAGGCAGTGAATCCGGATTTTTTGGCATAATTGAAACCCCAAATATGCGCTGTAGGTTCTCATTGCTTTTATCTTCCCTTTGCGATATTATTATGTAATCGGAAGAAAATTTCAGAATATTTGAGGTTGGCCCGAGCATATTTTTAAGTTCCGGATAAAGCAGCCATGAAGAACAAAAAAATACCGTTTTTTTAATGCCGAAATATCTTTTAAAGAAATCGGCTGCCAATCGGTACGCTTTTTCGCATTCTTCTTTAAGAAGCGGACCGGATGACGGTATATGAACATTTATCAGGCTATCGCCGTAATCAATTTTACCACCGATAGAAAAATCTGCTTTACGCAACGCAAAATCCAAACGCCCCAGGCCGAATATTTTTAAATTAAAAATTTCCGTTTCCCACTCGGGGCAATCGTTTCCGGGCACTCCGTATTGCTTTTTACAGGAATCAGACTTAATTTTTAAATCGAAAACTGTATTATAAAAAGTTTTATCTTCTATTCCTGCTGTGTGGTATTTGTTTTGCAATTCGGGGGTCAAAAGGATAAAAAGTAAAAGTCTAAGAGTACATACTGATACAGCACT
>CAKSGP010000232.1 GCA_934454745.1 uncultured Clostridia bacterium | reverse complement strand
CATAAAGCTTGTTCAATCTTAAACACTCAAGCAGCATAACATCACCACCTGTTTTAATTATAACAATTCTTGTAATCATTGTCAATGAAATTAATATTGAATTATCGTAATATAGTACTATTTTATCAAAATAATATACCTTGTTTATGAGGATAAATCGTGATAGACTTATAAAATAGGTATATAATACAAGGTAATAACGTGAAAAATAAACGTCGCATCACATCTTTAAAGCCTGCCTTGAAGTATACACATATGTTGGCGGCAGTCTTTTGAGCGATCTGCTTGCTTCTTTTTCACGTTAGATTTGTGCCGCCTCTTGGCGGCGGAATGGAGTATTTTTATGGAAAATAATTTAATTTTAATCAACAAGGAAAATTCTCAGGTAGGCGAAGGCCCTATATGGGACGCAAAAACAGGCACATTTTTGTTCCTGGACATTCGTGGTAAATGTATATGTAAGTTAAATTCCAAAACCGGAGAAAATGAAAAAATCAACCTTCCTCAGCAAATAGGCTGTATGGCGATTTGCGAGAATGGTGATTTGCTCGTAGCGTTAGAGGACGGAGTTTATCGTATGTCCGACGACGGACATTTTTCAAAAGCACACCAAGATATAAAAATCAAGGGCAGACGTTTTAATGACGGAAAGGTCGGCCCAGATGGTGCATTTTATCTTGGCACCACAGACGATAATGGAGAAGGTGCTTTTTATCGTTTAAGAGACGGTATTTTAACCGAGCTCTTTGACAAATGTTCCTGCTCTAACGGTTTGGATTGGACAACAGACGAAAAGATTATGTACTACATAGATACCCCCAAGCAAATGGTGGAAATTTTCGATTTTGATGCAGAAAACGGCAGTCTTTATAACAGACGCAAGTTTATGGATATACCATCGGATTTGGGTAAACCCGATGGTATGACTCTTGATGCAAACAATGATTTATGGGTAGCCTTGTGGGATGGTCACAAGGTAATCCATATAGATAAAAGCACGAAAGAAATCGTTGATGAAATTAGTGTTCCCTGTCCAAAAGCATCTTGCTGTGCTTTCGGCGGAAATGATATGAACGAACTTTATATTACAACTGCATGTATGCAGGATATGGACGAATATCCTGCCGCCGGAAATACATTTAAAACAGTTCTGGACGTAAAAGGAAAGCCAATGTATTATTATAAATATTAATGAAAGGAAATTTGAAAATGAAAAGTGTATTAATAACAGGTGCTGTAAGAAATTCAGGTCTTGGTATAGCACGAAAATTTTTAAAAGAGGGCTGGACAACAGTAATTACCAGCAGAAATGAAGATGATGCCCGTTCTGTTGCGAAAGAACTAGAAAAGGAGTTTAACACACCCTGTTATGGCTTTGGTTATTCCCCATTAAACGCATTAACCGAAACGGATGTACTATTTAAAAAAATAGATGAAGCCGGTGTAGAACTTGATTCTGTGATATGTAATGCAGCTGATCTTGGACGTTGGATGGATCCTCTTACCGTTAATCCGCAGGATTGGGCAAACGTACTTAACACAAATGTTCTTGGATATTTTATGCCTGCAAGAGCCGCAGTACAGCAAATGGTAAGAACAGGAAAGGCAAACGGTGCTACAATTGTTTTTGTAGGCTCGATAAATTACAGAGATGCACTGCCCGAACGCAGTGCTTATGTAGCGAGCAAAGGAGCTATACGTTCTATGACAAAAGGACTTGCATTGGATTTTGCCCAATACGGAGTAAGAGTTAATTGTCTTGCACCGGGAGCTATATGGACAACCCGTTATGATGAACTTCCGGCTGAGGAAGTAGAGAGAAGATTGAGCACCATCCCCCTTAAAACAACTGTCACAAAAGAAAATATGGGTGAAACTGCATACTTCCTGGCAAGTTCAGCATCACATCCTATGACAGGCTCAGTTATGATAGTAGACGGCGGTGCCGATTCAATTGTTAACGGCGCTTTCTAACGAATATTTTTAGGGAGAGTAAATGTTTTCGACTATTTGCATGGTATGCAGAAAGTGATAAAACCGGATAAATAATATGTATAAATTAGGGAACAGAATGGATGTTGAGCTTTACTGTATATCACACAGGATCAATTGTTCAAAACAGTTTTCGCAAAAAAACAGACCGACAAGCAGTTTTGTTTATTATGTAAAAGGCGGTCAGGAATTCGAGTTTACCGACTACAAAATATCTGCCGTTGCAGGCATGATGGTTTATTTGCCCTGCGGGTCTTCTTATACAAATCGTATATTGTCAGACGATACAGAGTATTATCAAATAGAATTTAATGTTTATGATAATGGTATTACTGCCCCACTTTTTGATAAAGCAAAAGTAATTACAGCAGGCGATGGTAACAAGTATCTTTCTTTAGTTTTAGAATCATACTCATTATATTCAAAACACGATTATGCGTATAATGTCCTTTGTATGAGCAGTATTATCAAGATAATCGGATTGTTTGTAAAAGATGAAACCCAACAGAAAGCTAACACATACAAAATAAACAGAATTTCAAATACGCTGACATATATTGAGGAATTTTATAATCTTGAAACACCTATTTCAGAGCTTGCCAGACTCTCCTCCACAAGTGTTTCGAATTTAGAAAAAATATTTAATCAGCAACTCGGTGTGTCACCAACAACCTATCGTAATACAATCCGTGTCGAGCACGCAAAGCAGCTTTTGGCAAGAGGGTATTCTATACAAGAAGCCGCGCAGCTTACAGGCTTTTCGGATAGATATTATTTTTCTAAGGTTTTCAAAAAACTAACTGGTATAACACCTGGTAATTTTATAAATTTGTATTAAAATTAGCTCAAACAAGGAGAGGATAATATATGCAAAGGGTATTACTTATTGGAGATTCAATTAGAATGTTTTATCAAAATGAGGTAGAGAAAATATTGGGAGAAAATTATAAGATAATGACTCCTGATGAAAATTGCCGTTTTTCCTATTATGCACTTAACAGTCTGCGTTTCTGGCTCAATGATTTTAAAAATCCCGATATTATTCACTGGAATATCGGACTTTGGGATTTAGCAATATTGTATCATGAGGATGGATGTTTTATTTCAAAGGATATCTATGT
>CAKSGP010000231.1 GCA_934454745.1 uncultured Clostridia bacterium | reverse complement strand
AAATGCGACTTGCAGAGTATTATTTGAATATTGTGGTTCTTGTATTTCAACTGTTGTTTCAGCAGGATTCAAAATAAATGTTTGCTCACTTTTTGCTGTTACTGTTGAATCAACAAGTAAGCATTTATGCTTTGTGCAAATACTCATATTCCGTATTTGGTGTTTCCTATGCCAATACGCCTCCCCATGATTTTTTCTATCTTCCTGAACACACAGAGGGCAATATTTTAGCGGACTATCTGCCTGTGTTCTCGGTAATATGGCGAATAGATGGTGAGCATCGCAGAAATCATAACCAATATGATATAAAGCATTTTTCTTTTGTTGCAGCGGAATGAATCTTGCGTACTGTGGGTACATCGTGTGCTTTGTTATCAAATCATCCATCACAAATAATCTTTGTATCAATTTGGCTGTACCAGGGTTCAAATGACCAATAAACTCTTTACTTGGATTATTGCAACGGTTATATAAAAGTTCCCTAAAAGCCATTGTGTTAGTTATACAACCAGTTTGAATATAATAGCGGCAAAACCAACTATAAACCAATTCATCAGGATATATCTCCGGTAGATATGCAATCATAAGCGTACCTCCTAAACAGAAAAATGCTTACGCAGCAGAGGTACAATATCTACATTATCTGTTTTTGCTTTCTTTGCAATTTCACCAATAGAAACACCGTTAATTATATTGATTTGTATATCATCATTTTTCGCAATAGGTTTCTTTTTACTCGGCTTTGTTGTTTTGAGCTTTCTATCTGTTGTGTGGATATAACTATGCAATAGCGTTAATCGCTGTTTATATGCCATATTCAGCGTTTCAATATTTAATATCTCTTTACCCGTCAATATTGCTATTTCCTGTGCGTCGTGTATCAGAGAGATAACCACGGAAATAACACCGGCGGAATGCTCATAAAGCCATTTTATGATTGCAGGACTTATTTCTGTTTTATGAGTGATGTACTGATAATTAAACACAGTTTCGCAGAGAGATTCAAAGCATCCATCATAAGGTAGTGAATTATACTGCAATCCTACAGAACGCCTTGCAAGCTGCATAGCTTGCTCAAAAAAGACCGTACATTCAGGTGTACCCACCATACATATACTAATGCCGCTATTGTTAATTAGCTGTGTGAGCATACCTACAAGATTTTTGCCGTTCTTTGAGTTGACAACATTCTGTATTTCATCAACAATTAAAATTCCAATATGGTTTAATGCAATGGAACTGACAAGCCCGATAAGCATATCAGTTGTGGCGGTTCTTGATTTGATACAGTAATTATAATAGTTGGTTTCAAGTGCTTCATCTACTTTACGCAAAATCTCCAATAACAAACCTTTCACAGAGGAATCAAACGGACATTGAACTACAAGGCACGGAATGACTTTTGCATATGGTTTTTCAATCTCAATGATACGATTCTCCGATATAAGAGTAATAGCTCTGCTTATGGCACTTGATTTCCCTATACCGCTACAACCTATTATTGTAAAGCTGTCCGAACCGCCAACGATACCGTTATATTCTTGCCCAATTATTCTTTTGTGATTTTCATAATGCTGTTGTATAGCGGTCTTTGTGCCTTTTTTCTGCATTGAGCGAAGCAATGCCAAATACAATTTAGAATATATTTCTAATGACATTTGAGAGGGTATATAGAGCTTGTATAAATCAGATAATGCCATTAACCGTGTAGGTGTATTCTCGTTGCGTATTCTATCTTTGTAAGCAGGAATGACCGACAAGGCAGTGTATAGAGCTTCACCTGATTTCATTTCCGGCATAGCAGACAAATAATCTTTATACATCATTCAGCGCCTCCCATAATATCAATATGTTGTTTAGTTCGTTCTCTTTGCCTTGTTTCTCTTATAGATTTTATATTTGCATCACCGACAGCGGCAATATTTGAATTAACCCTGATATGCTCTGCAAGGTCAATTTTAGCCTGTAGATTTTCACCATTAACCGATTGTATCAACTGTTTATTAGCTGATTGCATTTGCTGTACTTCTTCAAGAGATTTGCCGGTAAATCGGGATTCTATCAAAGTAAATTCCGTATATTTGCTGTTTTCTATAACCCATACAGAGGAAACGTTATCAGGATTAAAAGCAACTACAGCAGTACCGCCGTTCAAGTATGTTTCTGTGAATCCGTCACAGTGATAACGCATTTTATTTACCCTTAAACCGTGACGGGAGAATGTTCCTTTTGTCCGTGGTAATAAGGTTAAAGCAATCTGTCTTTCATCTGTTTTTATTAAATTTGCAGCAGGTTGTTTTCTGTTCCAATTCCATATATGGCTTGCATATGGTTTCACTTTATCTTTAAACATTTTAGTTGTGTAAGGGAAATTATCTATTATCCGCTGTGAATTATAGTAAATAATGCAGTGCAACAGTATTTTTTCAAAATCTGCAATTGTCAAGCAAGCATCTTTTCTGTAATCGTGTGCGCCCCTCTCTTGAAAATCAGGTTCAATAATACCTTTTCCTTTCAAATATGGTTTGTAGGTATTTTGCAATAGGTCAAAAAACTTTTCTACTGCACCTTTTAACTCCGGTCTGTACGGTGGCAGGTTAATAATCGTAACGCCTAATTCTGCTATCTGTTCAAAATTTTCTGATTTATACTCGCTGCCCATATCTGTTACAAGGATGCCGGGGATAATACCGTTGCAATTCCAATCGTCTTGGTTTATATCAATCCCAAATCTCTTGCAGTGCTTAACTTTGTCAGCGGCTACATTCAACATTAAATTTCGGAGGCTGTAAACACCGCCCTCCCAACTTAAAGAATAACCACAGCACAAACCACTATAAGCATCAATGCAAGCGGTCAAAATGGGTCTGCCTATTATGCTTCCGCTTTCGTTTATAAGGTAAATATCGCATATAGTAGAATCCAACATTCCAACACCAACAGCAGGAGCGAATGCTTGTATACCGTCACCTATCAGAGGTCTGTTATTTCTCTGGTAGTTTTTTAAGCCATCACGGGAAATATAATAGTTTTGCATTTTCCTATGCTTACGATAGAAATATCGGAATTGGTGTATTGTAGGGTATTTCTGCAACAATACACCGTTACCATCACAATATTTTT
>CAKSGP010000230.1 GCA_934454745.1 uncultured Clostridia bacterium | reverse complement strand
GCCTGCGGATGTCATTGAAATAGCGTCATTCGTGTTAGAGGGGAACTCAACCTTTATCTTAAGACCCTCTTCCTCAAGACCGCCGAATGAATACGGTGAGGTTCTGGGTTTAAACGCACCTCCCCTTAAAATATTTGCACCTGATGCTTTTACAAGACGTGCAACCTTTGAAAACTGTTCCTCACCCTCGATTGCACAGGGGCCTGCAAATATTGCAAGCTTGTCACCGCCAACCGTTACGCCGTGACCTACATCAACAACTGAACGCTCGTGCTTTAGCTCTTTTGATGCAAGTTTATAAGGACGCATAATAGGAACAACGTTCTCAACGCCACTCATAAGCAAGATTTCATTCATACTTATCTGGCGCTTATCGCCTATTGCACCGATAACCGTTTTCTTTTCACCATAGATGGGATGAGTCTGAAATCCAATTCTTTCAAGTCTTTCTTCTACTGCTTCAATATCTTTTTTTGCAGCATTGTCTTTCATAATTATAATCATAATTTTTCCCTCTTTTCATGCGTATCTTTTATTCTTTAACATCAATTTCTATTTGCTTATTATATCACATATAATACTTAAAATCAATGATTTTTTATGTTGTTTTTGCTCGTTTTATGCTTCTTGTTTTCACAATTCCTATACCACGCTTAACCTGTCTTATACTTACTCCGAAGCACTCCTCTATTTCCTCAAAGGAGTTTAATCGATAATCCTCCGCTATTCTCAAAAATGATGCCGCACATGCGTAGGCATCATCATAGGCACGGTGGTGGTTAAAATCAATTCCTAAGGCTTCTGCAAGATTGTTAAGCTTATGGCTCGGTAAATCAGGATATGCCTTTTGCGACAGTTCTACTGTACACATGTATGAAAAATCAGGAATTTCGATACCAAAATGATTTAGAGTTGTGCAAAGCACTTGTATATCAAAGGAAGCGTTATGTGCAATAACCATTTTGTTTTCTATGTATGGACGAAGCTCGTCCCAATACTTATCAAAAGTCGGCTTATCCCAAACCATCTCCGTCGTTATGCCGTTTATTTTGCTGTTATATTCATTAAATTCAAAGGGATCGGGTTTAATAAGAATCTCCCTTCGTTCTGTTATTATGCCATCCTCACAAACGCACCACCCTAAAGAGCATACACTCGTTCGCTTTGATGATGACGTTTCAAAATCTATGGCTGTAAAATCCAATTTATTCACGTCCTTTGTATTATTTACGTCTGAAATATTCAATCTCACTTGATGTGAGATAACGCCAGCGTCCCTCAGGGAGATTGCCAAGCTCTACTATTCCCACGCTCTCACGCTTAAGTGCCTTTACCTGATGTCCTACCGCTTCAAACATTTTTCTTACCTGTCTGTTTCTGCCCTCGTGAATAATTATTTCAACAAGTGTCATTCCCATATCTATTTCCATAATTTCACACTCGGCAGGGCTTGTCTTTTTCCCGTCTATTACTACACCTCTGCGTATTCTGTTTAGCTCCGGGATTGTAAGTACGCCTTTTAATACAGCATAATACTTTTTCTTTGATTCAAATTTGGGATGGGCAACCTTGTTTGCCCAGTCACCGTCATTTGTCATAAGCAAAAGTCCCTCTGTTTCATAATCAAGTCTGCCAACAGGAAATACACGTGCGTGAATTTCCTTTTCGACCAAATCCACAACTGTGGGGCGGTCAAACTGATCCTTAACAGTTGTTACATAGCCTGAGGGTTTATTAAGTACAATATATATCTTTTTATCGTTAACCTTAAGCACAACTCCGTCAACCTCAACACGGTCACAGCCTATTTCCACTTTAACACCCTGTTCTGTTACAGGCTCTCCGTTAACTCTTACACGTCCCTCATCAATAAGCTGTTCTGCCCCTCGCCTTGATGATGTACCACTCATAGCAATATATTTTTGAAGTCTTACTATTTCTCCCATTGTTTACCCCTTTCAATTTTAAATGCAGTTTCTCAATAAATTAATAAATGTAAACATAAAGCAGCTTTTTACAACCGCTCCACCCTCCGGCACAAAATCACGTTCTGCAACTACGTCTACCGTGCCTATTGTTTCGCCGTTAGTTTTAATTTCTATGTATCCAACTTTCTCACCTTTATTAAGCGGAAAATCAATCCGTTTAGGTATATGCCTTATAATGTCAAAGTTATTTTTTGAGCCCTTTGTAAAAACAGCAAACTCATTTTTTGTAACAAGACCGCATTCGCTCTTACCGCATACTACGTGCTTAATGCAATCGTTCTGTTTAATAACAAGCTTTCTTTTCTGTGTTTGAAATGCCATTTCACACAATTCCTTATGGGTATTCCAGTCATCGGAATCATTGAGGGTTACGATTATGTACTCCGCACCATTACGGTTTATAGCACTTACAAGACAACGTCCTGACGTCTTTGTAAATCCCGTCTTTACGCCAATACACCCATCAATATCCTTTAAAAGACGGTTATGATTTATATACTCCACATTTTCTGCCGTTCCGTCATCAAGCGTCATTTGCGAGGTATAGGTTTTCGACGATACAATTTTGCGAAACTCCTCATTTTTCATTGCATATCTCGTTATATTGGCAAGATCAACAGCCGTTGTGTAATGTTGGTCATTATGCAAGCCATTGGGGTTTGTGAAATTCGTATTTTTTATTCCAAGCTCCTTTGCAGTATCGTTCATCAGCTCCGAAAACATCTCAACATTTTTCGAGATATGCTCCGCAATAGCAACAGCCGCATCGTTTCCCGAATTAAGCATAAGTCCGTAGCATAAATCGCCCATACTTATCTTTGCACCGGGTTTTAAATAGGCAGATGAGCCCTCCTCTAAAACCGCATTGTCACTTACGGTTACAATTTCATCAGGTCTTGAATTTTCCAAGGCTGTAAAAAGTGTCATAATCTTTGTTGTGCTTGCCATAGGACGTTTGGAATATGCATCCTTTTCATAAACAATCTCACCTGTAATAGCGTTCATAACACATACACTTTCTGCCGTCTTTGTATCAGCATTTGCCGTCTGCACCGCAATCATAATAAAAAGCAATAAGAACAAAAATACACGCTTCGTTGCAATACACCCCTCTCACCGCTATTTTATATTATACACCAATATTC
>CAKSGP010000229.1 GCA_934454745.1 uncultured Clostridia bacterium | reverse complement strand
TTGAAAAGAAGGAATAATAGGCATACTAACCACGTAACAAATGTAATATAAATGTAAATGGCGTGTTATTGACATTATATGACACAAAATATATAATTGTGTTAGGATAATAGGTGTATTATGCACCTGTTTACATACATCCGAATAAGAAGCGGAGGGATAACAATGATTTGCAGAGAATGTGGTGCAAGAATTGACGATGACGCGGTTGAATGTAAATTCTGCGGTGCTTCCTATGGTGATGCCCAAAACTTACCGCAACAGGAACAAGAACCTGTTTCGGAGGATAATACAGAGGAAACAAACGGCATAGCAGAGGAAGAAGCAAAAGACGAAATAGATGAGCTTTTTGATGAAAACGAGGAGAAACGCCGTGCTCAAATGGAGAAAATCCGAGTTGAAAAGCAATCACAGCTTGAAGAAATAGAAAAAAGACGTAAGGTTAGAAAACGCAAGCAAAGACGGAATGTAATGCTTATCGTTCTGTTAGTGCTTCTTATATGTGTTGCTGTTGGAGTAGGAATATATTATGTAAATCCTGCATATAACAATGACGGTAATGATGATGTTGTTATTGTAACTCAGCAACCCACAGAGCCTCCAAAAGCGACAGAGAAGCCTTTACCAACAGAAACATCAGAGCCTACTGAAACGGAGGAAGCCCCTGTTGCAACCGAAACTACGGAGCTAATAGCAACACCTGCTCCGACAGTGGCAGCGAATGTAAAGCCTGTAAAGACCCAAAAGCCCATAGCAACAGCTACTCAAAAGCCTGCACAGACTCAGAAGACTACACCTCAGGCTTCAAGCAGAAAAACTATTTCATCTGCACTTATAACAGGCGGTGAGGTTGTATCTGCAAATGGAAACACATATATGTCCTTTACCTATAATGGTAAGTGGAATTATGCAAAGGTTTCTGCAAATACAACAACTAACTTCATAGCTTGGAAGCCTATGACGTTCAGCGGTTATACTAACGGTGAAACGTATAATGGTGCTCCCGTCTACACTGTGACAAAGCTAACTCATTATAACGGAACGTATATCCTGCAGAATTCAGGCACAGCAATTGTTAATGCATCTGACCTTGAAGGTATGAGTAAAGACCAGCTACGTTTGGCAAGAAATGAAATATATGCACGTCACGGTAGAAAATTCAGTGATGCGTCCCTGCAGAACTATTTCAACTCCTGTTCCTGGTATAAGGTCCGGAGCAACTACAATTACTCTAACGAAAATGCTAACCTGAACTCAACAGAAAAGAAAAATGTTGCATTTATTAAGAGTTATGAGGATAGCTTAAACTAAAAGAGATTATATCAAAAAACGGTATAGGAATTCCTATATCGTTTTTTTTGATATAAAATTTTACTTAGCCTGAAACCCTTTGATTTTATTCTATTGCATCAAAAAACATTCCGTAAAAATCTGCCCAATCGTCAAAGCTGTCAGTGCCTCCGCCGTTTACGCTGCGGAGCATAGCATCACAGAAGACCTGTCCCATATCAGCAAGCTCAAAGAGCGTTATATCATATCCAAGCTTTTGCGCAGTTGCACAGAATTCCTTATAAGGATCCGCTGCGTTTTTCGTTTGGAGTAAGGCATCACGCACTGCTTTATCGCGTTTTGCGTGATTTTGAAGTCGCATAAGTTCAAGTTCAATTCCCATTTTTCTCATTTTCCTTCTTTGAATAAATACAGCCACAGTAATTTTGTCTGTATAAGTTATATATTTCAGATAGCTCACAAGAGCGTTTATACCCGTTTCGCTTTTTAAAATCTGAAAACAAGTAGGGAATACCATAAATCTCCGAAAGCTCATTTCCGATTTCATTAAGGATTTGTGCGTTTTTGTGAGGACTTATTGACAAGGTGGTGGTAAAATAATCAAAACCGCCTTTTTTTGCAACAGATGCAGTTTCACGAAGTCTTAAACGATAACATTTAAAGCAACGTGCTCCGCCTTCGGGGGCCTCCTCCAGCCCCTTTGCAATTTCAGTAAACTTTTTCGGCTCGTATACGCCGTTAATAAACTTTACTTCACTGTCTAAGGGCATTTCATATATCATACGAACAAGCTCCTTTGCCCGCTTTTCATATTCACTCTCCTCTGTTATGTTAGGATTATAAAAGAATACAGTTATATTAAAATATGAACATAAGTATTCAAGAACATAGCTTGAACAGGGGGCACAGCAAGCGTGGAGCAAAAGCGTGGGGCGTTTGCCTTCGGTTTTGAGTTTTTTTAGTGTATTATCAAGTATTATCTGAAAATTCTGTTTCATACGTTTCTCCCTGCACTTGTTGAACATATTATACATCAAATCTCTTAATAAATCAAGTATAAATCGGTTATTTTAATGAACTAAAAATCCTTGAATTAATTATGATTTTATGGTAAACTGAAAGCAAGAAAAAGATTTAAAACGACCGGGGGATATCAGAATGGGTAAGTTTGACGGAAAATTGCTTGTATCGGATATTGATGCGACACTTTTTGACTCAAATCATAAAATTTCAAAAGAAAATTATAATGCAATTAAATATTTTACAGACGAGGGAGGTAAGTTCAGTGTTGCATCAGGCAGAACGGCGGCGGCAGTGCGGAATTTCCTCACTGAAATTGGTATAAATGCACCGGCTGTAATTTATAACGGTGCGGTGATTTATTCATTTGAAACTGAAACGGCAATATATAAAATGAATATTGAGGAGCATCGCAAGGAAGCGATACGCAAAGTAAGCGAAACTAAGCCAGAACTGGGAATTGAAGTGTATGCTGATGAACATATATACATAATGCGCGAATGCTTTGAAACAGCAAGATTTCAAGACAAGAATTATGATGTTACCTATTATATGCCCCAAAATGTATGGAACGAACCCTGGACAAAGGTGCTGATTATAGGAACAGGCAAGCAGTTGGATGAATTTGAACCAATATATAGACGTGATTATGATTCAGGTTATTCCGTGCGAAGCGGTACACACTATCTTGATATAGTTGCAAGCGGAGCATCTAAGGGATACGGGATAGAAAAGCTTGCAGGGATGCTGGGTATAAGCCGGGAGAATATATATGCTGTGGGCGATAATATGAACGATGTTGAAATGATTGAATATGCTCATCACGGCTATGC
>CAKSGP010000228.1 GCA_934454745.1 uncultured Clostridia bacterium | reverse complement strand
GGAAACGGCTTAATTCAGATGAATTCCGGGGCAACCGCGCTTGATGCCTTAACTATTTACGATTGGCCCGGCGGAGTTGCCGCCATGGGCATGTACACAAACGTTTTTCCAACTAATGCTTATACCGTACATAATATATCCTGCCCTACTAAAGTTTTTTCCGGGGCTATTTACAAGGCAAGGGTATTCCTTACCGCAAAAATTGCAACATTAAACAAAACTATCGTTGTTATCGGACCAGATAAAAACGGAAAAAAGGGAATGTTTAATGCTGATAGCAATTCTTCAGCTTCCGATTATATCCTTAAATCTGTAAATACAAGACAAAAAGATATTGAAACAGCAAAAGATATTAATAGTAACATTGCTTTATCAAACCAAAGAGCGACAGGCACCGTAACCACATTGAATCATCGCGATAATATTCAAGTATGTGGCAAATATAGCGATGCCCCTGTAGAAATTGATGCAGCAAGTATTGTCTCCTTAAAGACATCAACAAGTATCCCCTTGCCCGTTGGATTTATGGATATTACTGTTAAAGATAAGGCTGTTTTAACGCTTACTTCTTCCGATTATTTAATATTACCGGGAGCAAAACTAACCGTCGACAATGGCGGAACACTAACACTCGGAAACAATGTCGATCTTGTTGCATTACCTTATTCTTCCGCTCCTACCACGGGTAGCGTTCATTACACAAAATACTACACCGCAAATACAGACGGTAACGGCAAAAAAGACGGAAAGCTGATTGTAAACGGCACCTTAAGCGGTAGCGGATACAGTTTAGGTGGAAATATTTCTACAGAACAAGCAGGCGCAACCCTAAATGTTGTTAATGCAAGCGGCACTTATATAACCATGCGGAACAGCAGTAAACCCTATTATGAATCCGGAACGATCAACGCATTTGGCGATATTATGATAAGCCAGAACAGTTACGTAAAGGGTGATCTAAATCCCGGTTCTTATATCTCAACTCAGGGGCAAGACGGCAATTATTATTGGATAACAAACGACCAGTTGAAAACAATTACTTTCGAGAATGATTCCACCGTATTAAAAACCGTGTCTGTTGTTCTTGAAAAAAGTAACGATACTTTAACCCCGTACACAATAAAAAACGAAGATTTGCCGGATGAACCGACAAAAGATTATTACACTTTTGACGGTTGGTATGTCGGAGACTCAAAATTAATTCCCGGTACAACAACTATAACGGACAATACTGTTTTTACTGCAAAATGGATACCCGACAAATATAATATTCAATACGTTCATATCGGCTGTACCGATGAACAACTCGCGACGATAACGTCTGACAATCCAACACAATATACTTACAACGAAATACTAATTCTTAATACGCCTACAAGCACAAGCCCCGAATTAAATTTCATGGGTTGGTTCAGCAATGAAGAATGTACTACCCCAATAACCGAAATAGCTATAGGCACGCATGGAAATACTACGGTATACGGAAAATGGACAACCGAGCAACTTAAAAAATACACAATCACCTACGAAAGCGGGCTTGACGGAGTAACGCTGAATATTACAACGGCAGAATCAACCGGTTTTGCTTCGGGCTTTACCTATAAAATCCCCACGGTAAAAGCAACGTGGGACGGGAAAACCGCAGTTCTTTCCCCTGATTTTATGAATAGCACCGATTTATCAAAACTCGTTGAAGAACACCATTATAATTTCAGCAAATATTTTGCCGGCTGGTATATATATGCGACGGACGGAGAAACGCTACTTGATACCTTTAACGAAACTTGCCCTACTATTGAAAAGGCGCAGGATATTATTTTAAAGACGATATGGAAAGATAAGGCTGTATTGCAAGTTTCTTTTAAAAATAGTAAGGGCGACGATTTTGTAAAAGGCAATAACACATTCGGTCAAAAAACAAAGTACTTTAAACCCGGGTGTTCAATAAGCAGTGTTATTATATCCGCCGCTTGTAGTGAATACACAAAGAACGTATGCGACTTTATGGGCGAGCAATATCAATTCACCAAGTATTCAACAGCACAAGGTAATAATACCGACATTACTTTTCCATCGGATGACGGCGCCATTGTCGAAATTACTTCATACTACACCAGATACTACTATATAGATATCAGCGGTAACGGTATCTCGTTAACGGGAAGCAATCCTTTCGCTGTTGAGCCGAATGCGACCTCTTTCAAGATTTCAGATAAAGTAACTTTATCTGAGGGATATGAAATAACGAGTTACAATATTAACGACGTTGACAGCACATCTGAAACAATTAATTTGCGCAATTACGACCCCTATGCCGAAATTAATATTGTTGTTAACACGCAATTAAAGCAATTTATCGTCAGATATGATAAAGGTAACAATTCCGCTAAATTAACCATAACTTGCAACGGGCAAACTGTTTCATATGGATCATCAGTTACCTGTCATTATAATGACAAATTAAAAATTAAAACTTCACGTCAATGGGGTGCCGTCATAACAAACGCCGACACAAACGTACAAATTGACGCATTTGGAAGTATGTCGATCGAAACTAGAGAATATTCTGTAACATCTAATATTATCATAACTCAAACAAATGACGACAGCGTTTGTATTGCGGCAGGAACATTGATTACTTTGTATGACGGGACAAAGAAAAAAGTTGAAGATTTAACTTCTGACGATTGGATACTGACCTTTAATCATGAAACCGGAAAATTTGACAAAGCGAAACTTCTGACAAATGCGCACTCCGGAATGGATTGGAAGTATTATTCGGTCATTAATCTTAGGTTTTCAAATGACTCAACCGTAAAAGTAATAAGAGAACATGGATTCTTCGACTTAACGTTAAACAAATATGTTTACATTAACGAAACTAATTACAACCAGTACATCGGGCACAAATTCTACAGCGCACAATGGGACGGCAATATTTATGGTAAAAAAGAGATTACGCTTGAGGCAGCATTTATTGCAACCGAATACACAACCATTTTCAGCCCTGTAACAGAATATACCCTCAATATATTTACTGAAGAAATATTGTCTATTACAACAGAAATAGGCGATGTTGCGAATGTGTTTAGTTTCGATGAGAACATGAAGTATAATGAAAACGAAATGAATGACGCTAGTGAAAA
>CAKSGP010000227.1 GCA_934454745.1 uncultured Clostridia bacterium | reverse complement strand
CAAAATCTACGGTTAAACGAGAAAAAAATAATGAATATATAGTTCACGTAATGATAAATGTTGATATGTCCGAAGTATTTCGTGGTAAATTTAACTTAGAAGTTGTGACAGGGGTATAAATATGAAAATTTTAATTGATGTTATGGGTGGTGACAACGCACCGCAGGTTCCTGTTGAGGCTGCGGTTAAAGCCGCAAATGAGCTTGGTATACATATGGTATTGGTTGGAGATGCAGATATTATCAAAGAGGAACTGAAAAAATATAAGTATCCTGAGGAAAATATCAGTATATCTCATGCGCCGGAGGTTATTTCAAACCATGAGGAGCCTGCAAAGGCTGTTCGTCATAAGAAAAACGCATCCGTGGTTGTGGCGGCAAATATGCTAAAAAACGGCGAGGGTGACGCTATGCTTTCTATGGGAAGCACAGGTGCACTTCTGACTGCAGGACTTTTAATAGTGGGACGTATCAAAGGCATTCACCGTCCTGCACTTGCTACAACATTACCAACCGCGCAAGGTCCTAAGCTTTTAGTTGATGCGGGAGCAAATACAAACTGCCGTCCCATAAATCTTGTTCAGTTTGGTGTTATGGGCGATGTTTATATGCGTAATATATTTAATATTGATAAGCCGAGGGTTGGTCTTGTTTCAAATGGTGAGGAAGAAGGCAAGGGCGACGACCTTACCAAAAAGACATATCCTGAAATGAAAAAAGCACCTTTTAATTTCATTGGCAATATTGAAGGACGCGATATAATGGAGGGTAATTCTGAGGTTATTGTTTGTGACGGTTTTGCAGGTAACGTTATCTTAAAAACTGTTGAAGGAATGGGCAGTATGATAAGTAATAAGATTAAGGGTATTTTCAAAAAGAATCTTATTACAATGTTCGGTGCGCTATTCGTTATGGGCGGAATTAATGAGTTTAAGAAATCGATGGATTACCGTGAGTACGGCGGAGCACCGCTTTTGGGCTGTAAAAAGCTTGTACTTAAAGGTCACGGTTCATCCGATACAAAGGCTGCCTTTGCGGCACTTAAACAAGCTAAAATGTTTATTGAGGCAGATATAAATAAAGAAATCGAGGAAAAGCTTTCCGAGCTTAACGAGGAGGTGGAGGAAAATGCCTAATATGATAATTAAAGGTTTGGGTAAATATATACCCGAAAAGATATATGATAACGCATATTTTGAAAGTATCGTTGAAACAAGCGATGAATGGATAACAAGACGTACGGGAATTAAGGAACGTCACATTGCAGAGGATAATGAATATACAACAGATCTCGCAACAAAGGCTGCAGAAGCGGCGATTGCAGATGCAGGTATTACTCCTGAGGAAATTGACCTTATACTTCTTGCAACCGTTACTCCTGATTATTTCACTCCTTGCTGTGCTTGCATTGTTCAGAATAATATAGGTGCAGTTAATGCTGCGGCATTTGATTATAATGCGGCTTGCTCAAGCTTTATTACAGGTATGGTAACGGCAGAGCAATTTATAAAAACAGGCACATATAAAAACATACTTTTGGTTTGTGCTGATGTTCTTTCAAAGACAACAGACTACAAAGACCGTTCTACCTGTGTACTATTTGGTGACGCGGCAGGCGCGGCTGTTCTCTCTGCTGATGATGATGCAGAGGGTATATTAGCATCGGAGCTTGGTGCGGACGGCACAGGTGCTATGTATATAACAAGTCTTGCTGTTAAGGAAGATTCAGAAGAAATCGAGAAGCGTATATCACATAGAAAAGAAACCGTATGTATGGAAGGTCAGGCCGTAATGAAGTTTGCGGTAAAAACTATGGCAGAAGCCACAGACAGAATATTGGCAAAAGCAGGATTGACATATGATGATGTGGCACTTGTAGTTCCTCATCAGGCAAATTACAGAATTGTAGACAGTGCAATAAAAAGAATGGGCATTTCAAAGGATAAGGTTATGCTTACTCTTGAAAAGTACGGAAACACCTCTTCATCCTGTATCCCTTCTGCACTAACAGATGCAGTGAAAACAGGAAAAATTAAACGAGGCGACAAAGTAGTAGTCGTTGGATTTGGCGGCGGTCTTACTTGGGGTGCTGCAGTATTTTCGTATTAAATTATATTACATAAACGAAAGGATCAGTACAATGAAAAACAGACTTTGCGAATTACTTGGAATTAAATACCCGATTATACAGGGCGGTATGGCATGGGTTGCAACGGCAGAGCTTGCAGCTGCTGTATCTAACGGCGGCGGCTTGGGTCTTATTGCCGCAGGCGGTGCTCCTGCAGATGTTGTAAGAGAGCAAATAAGAAAATGCCGTACTCTTACTGATAAACCTTTTGGCGTAAACGTAATGCTTATGTCACCTTTTGCAGAGGAAGTTATGCAGGTGGTAATAGAGGAAAAACCGGCAGTTGTAGCAACAGGTGCAGGAAATCCCGGTAAGTATATTGAAGCTCTTAAAGAAGCGGGAGTCAAAATTTTGCCGGTTGTTGCAAGTGTTGCAATGGCACAAAAGCTTGAAAAGCAGGGTGCAGACGCAATAATTGCTGAAGGAACAGAAGCAGGCGGACATATCGGTGAGATTACTACAATGTGTCTTACTCCGCAAATTGCTGATGCTGTAAGTGTTCCCGTAGTTTGTGCAGGAGGTATAGCTGACGTAAGAGGTGCCGCTGCTGCATTTGCACTTGGTGCTGACGGTATTCAGGTTGGAACCCGTTTTATATGTTCTGACGAATGTATTGCACACGAAAATTACAAACAGGCAGTTATTAAGGCGAAAGACAGAGATGCCGTTGTAACAGGCAGAAGCACAGGTGCACCTGTCAGAGCATTAAAGAACAAACTAACAAAGGAATATCAGCGTTTAGAAAAAGAAAACGCATCAGCTGAAGAAATTGAACAGCTTGGTGTAGGCGGTCTAAAACGAGCTTTCCTTGAAGGTGATACACAGACAGGCTCTCTTATGGCAGGTCAGAGCGCTGCTATGGTAAAGGCGATTGAGCCTTGTGCCGATATTATTAAAAGTTACTTTGAAAATGTAGAAGCAGTGCTTTTAAGAATTAAAGATAATATGATATTCTGATAAGGAGAACATAATATGGGTAAAATAGCATTTTTGTTTGCAGGTCAGGGCTCACAGGCCCCAGG
>CAKSGP010000226.1 GCA_934454745.1 uncultured Clostridia bacterium | reverse complement strand
ATGTTGGGAGGAGTGGATGTGACATTCGACAGAGCAGAAATCGAGGTGTTGGCGTTGTGTGCGTGGTGCAGAGATTTACCCGTTCACGGGTGCAAAAATATCCCCGCGGAAATCATTGAAGTTTTACTTGAAAGAAAACTTATTCGACAGAGCAAAAACGGCTTGGGATACCGTTGCACTCCCGAAGCATTTGAACTACTGCACCGAGCAGAAATGGAATTTACACAGGATAAAACCTACCGTACCAATTCCGATGCTCTTACCCGCAGAATGCAGATGGCAGAAATTACAAGTTTCTTTTGGCGTTATGGCGCTGATGTTTTTGAAAACAGCCCGCCCGCAAAAACAGATAAAAATCTTTTTCTTCCGTCTTTTGTTTTCCGCCGACAAAAACATTCAAATATTTTAGGCGCAACCAATCTCACAGGCTTCTATTATGCTGAAAACACAGTGTTTGTTCCATATTATATTGCAAGAGAAAATAACGGGGTGTACCCGGATGTAGAGCAAAGAACATTTCGTTCAGAGCTGCTTTTAAGCGGAAGACGACCGCACATTATTTACACCGGTGACGGAGATCTGGATAAGATTATAGAAACCGTATCGTATAAAAAGGAACGCTCTAAAAAATCCACAACATTTTACTACAAGGATGCAATAGATAGATTTAACTGTCCCGTAGCTCTTATGCCTTTAACCGAAGACGGTATGCGGCAGTTGAGAATCCTGTCCGTTCCCGATTACCGCCAGCGCCTTGTAAAAAACATACTCGGGAAAAATTATATTCCTCCCATATCTGCGCAGTCGGACGGAAGGAATAAAACAGATAACTTTATTATCGGTATCGACTGTAATATCTTACGGTTTGAGAATGCTGTTAAATCAGGAAAGCCGACAAAAATTTTCGTACTTCCTTTTCAGGCTGAATCCGTGCAGGAAATGGTGCGCGGTACAAAAGCAAAATGCTATGTAATCAACCTGCGGGAAACTGAGGAATTTTTAGGGCTTTCAAACGACCTGCCGAAAATCAATTATAAGCCGTTTCAAACCGGGAAAGGAGAATATATACATGTTCCGTCTCTCGGAAAAAATAAAAAAGCTGGAAGATAAAATTGACAATTTTTTAACCGAAAATAAATCAAAGCTTCCGACCTACGTAGGAATCGGTTTTCTTATTCTGTATTGCTACGGAATGGCGGTCCGGTGCATAGGCATCGGAGTGATGAATTTTCGTAATGCAGCAGATGAGGAGTGGTTTACTTTAAATCCGTTCAAAAATATTGGCGCCGTATTTACGCCTTACGGATTGATGATAACCGTATTCGTTATATTGATCTACTGCCTTTTTTCAAAAAAAGGGTATCAATTACTTTCCGGTTATAAGACGGTCCGGGATAAAGAACGGGGTATTGAAATACTGCCCGAGGGTACACATGGCACTTCCGGTTGGATGAATAAGAACGAACTGTCCGAAGTGCTGAATAAAGATCAGATCGATTCCTTAGACGAAACCTTGTTCGGCAAATTGGAAAGCGGCGAATATGTATCACTAAAAGATATCCGCGGTATGAACAAAAACATAATAATCTACGGCTCACCGGGTACCGGTAAGTCCCGCGGTTTCGTAATGCCGTTTGCAATGCAGGCAGTCAAGCGCAGTGAAAGCCTTATTATGGTAGATCCCAAAGCCGAGTTTTATGAAATGTATTCGGAGTTTTTCAGAGAACAGGGCTATACCGTTTGCGCTTACAATCTTCTTGATCTGATTGCTTCTGACGGTTGGAATTGCGTAACCGAAACGGTCAATGACCTTAACCTTGTTCAGAATGTTGCCGAAATTATTATTCGTAATACATCATCCGAAAGCGAAAAAGAGGACTTTTGGGCTAAGGCAGAAAAGAACTTGCTTATGGCTCTTTTGCATTATGTCGGTACAATGACATACCCCGGAACCGACAAGCTCCTGCCTGTGGAGGAAAGAAGTTTCGGAACGATTTACAAGATACTTTCCTCAACTTCAATACAGGAGCTTGACGCAAAATTCAGAAGCTTGCCGCCGGACCATCCCGCATTGCCGCCTTACGGCATTTTCCGTCAGGCTCATAAGCAAATTTGGGGTAATATAATCATCGGTCTCGGCAACCGGTTAAATGTATTTCAAAACAAGCTTGTAGATGATATAACCAAGCATCACGAAATTGATTTGACACTACCGGGCAAACGAAAATGCGCCTACTTTTGCATTATCTCCGACCAGGATAGCTCGCTGGAATTTCTATCGTCAATGTTCTTTTCGCTATTATTCGTTAAACTGTTCGATTTTGCCCGCAGTCAGCCGAATCGCAGGCTTCCGGTATGTGTTAATGTACTGATGGACGAATTTTGCAACATAAGTTTGTTGGACAGCAAAAAGATATTTTCGGTGGCGCGTTCCCGAAACATCAATATTCAGGCAGCAATACAAAGCATTGCACAGATTGCCAACCGATATCCGAAAAATGAATGGCAGGAAATTATCGGCGATTGCGATTATCAGTTATTCCTCGGATGTAACGATATGATGACTGCCGAACATATCAGCGATCAATGCGGTGAGATTACAGTGCGCATAAATAATGCTACGGTTCCTATGACGCCCTTGTTTTCTCCCGTCTTGCATACCACACGACCGTACACTCATAACAAAACCAGTACGGGCAGACCTCTTATGATGCCCGATGAAGTGCGCCGCCTGCCCAAAGACCAAGCAATTCTTTTAATCCGCGGCTCCAAACCCTTAAAGCTTTATAAGATTACACCCGAAGAACATCCTTCCTTTAATAGGCTTAAACCTTGCAAAGCAATCGACCATGAACCCCGATGGCAAAAAGAAGAAAAGAAAAAATCTAAAAGTGCAACGGGTTCACAAAGTCGTTCTGTACCGAACTATCAGGTGAAAATACCAATAGAGCCGGAAGATATTGCGGAAGAAGTGCAGCTTGATTCAGAGGATCTGGCGCCGGATAAAAAAATATCTTATCAAAACGCAGAAAATTATAACTATAAAAAGCAAACACCGGAAAATATTTAGAACAAATTTAAAGAGAGGGATAATCAAAAATGATTGAACGAACATACCGCGTAAGCGATGTTGTCAATGAAGAATTTATGCGCTTTCCGCTAACATTG
>CAKSGP010000225.1 GCA_934454745.1 uncultured Clostridia bacterium | reverse complement strand
GGTTACAATCAAAACAACTCCGTCTGCTGACGGACTAGCCTCTACCATGATTTGTCCGTTATATGGATTAAATCCTGTTTCTATTTTTACTTGTTCCATGATTTTAAACAAGAATGTGTGCAATTCCAATGAATTAGGTCGCAGCTCGTCTACACTTGTGTCCAATTTTTTTAAATCTGCCTCTGTTATTACTACTCTTATCTGGTTAGAATCCAATCTTTCTATTTTCATACTTATCACCTTGCCTTCATTGTCTAACCTATTTATGTTTGCGTATTTTATATATTATACTACATTTTTTTTTATTTGGGAATATGTTTTTTTGAATATGTAAAAAAATATTTGAAATAAGTATATAACTTACTATTATGGTAAAAATACAAATATAAATTAAACGCTAATCAGAAAGGATTGTATGTTTATGAAAAAGAAATTTTTTAAAGATAGGGGCTTTTACATAGCCCTGTGTGCGTGTATTGCGGTTATGGGGGCTGTGGCATATATCGGCAATCGTTCGGAAAAACAGCCGTTGGAGCAAAAAACAATCGACAGCGTGGAAATTGCCGAGTCTACTGCGTTGCCTATGTCGGAGAATACATTATCTCCGTCGCCAGCGTCTACATTTTCTGCCGCTACTCCGATACCAAAATCAACCTATGCACCATCGGCAAAAACAACATCAAAATCAGTTGAAGTAACTGATAGTACACCGTCAGCAGTACCGACCACGGCGTCTGAGATGAGTTTTCAAATGCCGCTTACAGGAAAGGTAATATTAACATTTTCGGACGGTGCATTGGTATATAATAAGGATTTGGACGATTGGCGTTCACACGATGGTATTGATATTCAAGCAGATGTGGGAACTGATGTAAAAGCTGTTGCGGACGGAAGTGTGAAAACTGTTTCAAGCACTCCGCTCGGCAAAACAGTGACCATTGAACATGATAATGCCTATACTAGTATATATGCAAATCTTGATGAAAATGTGAATGTTAAGGCGGACCAAAAAGTCAAAGCGGGAGATACAATCGGCAAGGTAGGCAAGACGAGTGTATCCGAACAGTTTATGGATTCACACCTGCATTTTGAATTATTGCAGGACGGTAAATATAAAAATCCGCTTGATTTTGTGAAATAGAATTTTTATAGGAATACAGCAGAATTTTAAAAATCATTTTGCTGTATTCCTTTATTTTTTAAACATTCTATTAAGTTAGTTATAACCACTATTTCTTTTTGTGTCAATCCATCTACGTTTATACTGCTTGTTTTTTCTAAACCGAGCAAAAAATCGGTTGAAACACTAAAAAATTTTGCCAATTCAACAATATATTGAGTTGACGGGACGGACAGTCCCATTTCCCAAGCGTTTATGCTCGAACGTGTTATACCGAAAACTTTTGATAATCCGGCTTGTGTCATTCCTTTATCTTCTCTCAAACACCTTATTCTGTCTGCTAATGAAAACAATTCTTTATTCATAATAATACACCTCAATAAAAGTTTAAATCTATCAAAATGATATTTCATTATCAAAAAGATAATTCAACTTGACAATTTTCTATAAATAATATATAATTATGTCATAAATATAGTTTTTATATTTTATAACATTATTATTACTATAATTTTTACAAGGGGGAAACTTTATAATGAGTAAATTGATTAAATGTAAGTCTTGCGGTGCGGATATTGCATCAAATGCCAAAACCTGTCCGTCTTGCGGTGCAAAAAATAAAAAACCGCTGTATAAAAAATGGTGGGTTTGGGCAATAGCAGTCGTAATAGTAATAGGTGTGGCAGGAGGTAAAGGCAATAATTCGTCACAAAACAATGTACAGAACAGCAATTCAAATGTATCGCAAAATGATAATGTGGTTCAGTCTGATACAAAAACACAAACTACACCGGACGATACTGTATATAAAATCGGTGATACCGTAACTTGCGGCAAATGGGAATATATTGTGAATAAAGTATCTGATAAAAAAACAATAGGAACAAATCCATATTTTAAGCTTGATACGCAAAATAATTTTGTTGTAGTAGATAGAACTGTAAAAAATATAGGAGATACGGCTCAGACTATTGATACAACAATGTTTAAATTGTATGATTCTAACGGTGCTGCATATACTGCTGACGGTACAGCAGATTTATATGTAAATGATAATAAAAAATTCTTTTTGGAAAGTGTAAATCCTAACATAAGTTTCAGCGGCAGTATAGTATTTGAAACACCGACTACAAGTGCAGAAACACCGTTTACACTGGAATTGAGCGGTAGTATGTTCTCGGTTAAATCTGAAAAAATACAATTATATTAAGAAAATTTACATAATAGTTATTGATGTTACAAAAAATCCGCAGTACAATATGCACTGCGGATTTCTCTATTCAACTAAAATTATTTAGTTTCGTTCTTGTTTAGCAAATCTTCCCAAACTCTGTCAACTTCTTTTTGGATTTCTTCAATCATCCATTCGTTGCCCTTCTTAAATACATGACGGAATCTGCCCTGAGCTTTTAGATATTCTTCAACAGGCTTCTTTTCCTTAGGAATGTAAGTAAGAGTTAGCTTGCCGTCAACAACCTCATATAGAGGCCATACGCAAGTTTCAACTGCAACCTTGGTCATTTCCAAAAGTTTAGGTGTGTCATATCTCCAACCACGAGGGCATGGAGCAAGTACGTTCAAGAAACAAGCACCTTCTGTATAGATAGCTTTTTCTGCTTTTTGGTGCAAATCAGCAAAACCCATACCGCTTTCAGTCTTGAATGTCATTGGCAACGGAGCTGTTTGAGCAACATATGGCAAGTGATGTGCAGCCATAACCATAGCCAAATCTTTTCTTTGTTGTTGTTTACCCGGAACAGCTGTACCGGCAGGAGATGTTGTTGTATCAGCAAATCTAGGTGTAGCTGATGAACGTTGGATACCTGTGTTCATGTATGCACCGTTATCGTAACATACATAAACCATGTCATGTCCTCTTTCCATAGCACCTGATAGTGATTGCAAACCAATATCGTAAGTACCGCCGTCACCGCCGAATGCGATAAACTTAGTAGTTTTATCTGATGGGATTTTACCCTTCTTCTTCATTACATTGTATGCAGCTTCAACACCTGAAAGTGTAGCACCGGCATTTTCAAACGCACTGTGAATGAATGAATCCTGCCAAGC